>JADGHC010000734.1 GCA_019689655.1 Microbispora sp. | reverse complement strand
GGGCGGCGGGCTCGGGCGGGATGGTCCCCGGGGCCGGCGCCGGGGCGGTCACCATCCCCGAAGCGGCGGCCGCGGGAAGCGCGCCGGCGGCTGCTATCGAAGCGGTAAGCGCGGCGCTACCCACGGTGACCAGGGCAATGCGGAACAGGGTGGCGGGGTTGGTAGACAGGGATCTCTCCTTGGGTCTTCCGCTTGCGCCTGCCGGGTTAGCTGACGGATTCGGGCGGGGAAGTCGCCCTACGGCGCGTGACGCGCCGATTCACCCCAGACCTTCGGCGAAGGTCGATTGGTTCCCCGGCTCCGTGCCTCCTTGCTGCACGGATTCGGCATCACCGGCGCCTCGGGGGGCGGGAGAGGACATGGCGGCGGTGACGGTGGTTGTCGTTCGCGATCCCGGCCGGGCCGGGTTCGCCGACGGCGACGTCATGAAGACGTCGTCGTCAGGCAAGGAAACTACCAAGTTCCCCCATATCCCGCAAAGGGAACATAAAACCTAAATCGCCACAAAAGGATCAAATGCGCATAGCCGCAGGTCACAGCTTCGTGAGGCGACGGATGTGGCGCTCGTCACACGGTGTTCCGGCCGTCGGCTCGGTCCGGGACACCGCGTTCACGGCGTACGGGCTCCACGTCAGCGCGTACGCCAGAACGTGCCGTTGGCCGAGGGGTCGTCGGGGTCGCCCTGGGGCACCGTGAACCCCGTGCCCCAGATCTCGGTGGTCCCGGGCCTGCGGGCGATCGAGAACAGGGCGGCGTCGGTGCCGGCCTTCCGCGGGAGCGGGACCTTCGTCCACGACGAGCCGGTGACGTGCCAGAGGGTGGGGTTCCAGTTGCCCTGCGCGATCCACACGCCGCCCTTGCCGTCGGGCTCCACCTCGGTGTACGGCTGCGCGTTGGCGGTGCCGACCGAGACGCTCCAGGACGTGCCGTTCCAGTGCATGACCAGGGTGCGGTGGTAGGTGACGTCGTCACCCTCGTCGTCCGCACCCTCCCAGCTGAGGCCGCCGACGGCCCACACGTTCGACGGGCTCACCACGGCGATGTCGGACAGGAACGCGGCGGCGTCGGAGGCGGGCAGCGTGATCGAGGGGGTGGGCACCAGCGCCCAGGACTTCCCGTTCCACCGCATGACGGCGGGGCGGGCGCCCTTGGTCCCCGCGGCCCAGACGTCACCGGCCCGGTACGCGTCGACGGCCGCGGCTCGGGCCGGCAGCGGGACGCTCTGCCAGGCGAACCCGTTCCAGTGCCTCGCCGAGCTCGAGGACTCCGCGACCGCCCAGATGTCCTTCGTGCCCGTCCCGTCGGCGTCCGTCGCCGAGAATACGCCGGCCAGCGAGACGGTGGTCCAGGCGCGGCCGTTCCATCGGGCGGCCTTACCCGGGCCGAAGACCCACACGTTGCTGTTCGAAGTGGCGGTCACCGCGCTCAGGTCGTACGGCGGGGCGCCGGGGATCACCTTCCACGACCGGCCGTCGTACCGCTCGAGCAGGCCCCGCTGCTTGCCGTTCACGACATGGTGACCGGCCGCCCATACCGAGCCGTTGCCGAGCACCGTCATGTCGTTGAGTACGTCGTCCCGGGGCAGGGTGTTGACCCTGGCGAGCCGCCACGCCGTGGCGGTCTCCCCGGCCTGGCCGTCCTGGTGGGTCACGCCGGAGGCCGCGATGGCGGGCGTGGACACCAGGGCGAGCGCCGTCATCCCCGAAACGAGCACGGTACGCACAACGCCTCCCTTTCCGTCATAGGGATGGACGTCCGGCGAAGGGGATTTGTTCACTTCGCCGCGAGGATGAGCACGTCCTCGTCTGAAGCGAGTGCAGGGCATCGTAGGCCGGGGACCCGGGCTCGGCGGTGAAGATGACCACCTGCTGCTCCTGGTCGGGCACGGTGAGCACGTCGAAATCCAGCTCGATCGGCCCGACGCGCGGATGCCGTACCGTCTGGCGCAGGTGACGTTCGAGCCGGAACCGCTCGGAGTGCCACAGCCGGGAAAACTCCTCGCTTCCCGCCAGCAGCTCTTCGAGCAGGCCCTTCAGCTCGCGGCTGTCCGGATAGCGGGTGGCGGCGACCCGCAGGTAGCTGACCGCCGTGACGGCGAACCGCTCCGGGCTGCTCATGCCGTAGTGCCGCCGCTCCGGGTCGGGATGCAGGAAGTAGCGCCGGATGACGTTGCGCTCCCGGCCGGCCAGGGCGGAGAAGTCCTCGAACAGGGCCGCCGCCAGCGGGTTCCACGCCAGCACGCGGCACATGTCGTCCACGACGATCGCGGCGGCGTCGGTCAGCCGGTTGACCAGGTTCAACGTGCTCGGGCGCACCTCGCTCACGGGCTCGGCGTGCCGGCTGTCCTCCCGTTCCCCGGCCAGGTGGAACAGGTGGGCCCGTTCCTGGTCCGACAGGCGCAGGGCGCGCGCGATGGCGTCGAGCACCCGCCGCGACGGGTGCCGGCCCCGCGCCTGTTCCAGCCGCGTGTAGTGGTCCACCGAGATGTACGCGAGCTGGGCGACCTCCTCGCGCCGCAGGCCGGGGGTGCGGCGGCGGCTCCCCG
>JADGHC010000733.1 GCA_019689655.1 Microbispora sp. | reverse complement strand
ATCGCGGGGATCGCACGGATGGTTTCCACCGGCGACCCCGCCGCCCATGTCCCGACCGTCGCCATGCTCTCTTACCACCAGGCGAAAGGTGAGTCGCCGATGCCGGGACGCCTGCCACCCGCGCGTTCGCTGCTGCTGAAACTGGCGGAGGCCGCCGAGCGGCAACCGGATGTGGCCAGGCCGGCCAATGCCAGGTACGGCTACCTGCAGCTCAACGAGTGGCGTCTCAACGTCGCCGTTTCCGGGGGGCAGGTCGGCACCGCCGTCGTCCCCACGGTTACGGAGCTATGGGTCCCGATCTCGGCCACGGGCAGGGTGCGGCGGGTCGAACGTCCCGGCACCCCGATCGTCATCGGGTACGGCAGCGAGCAAACGGCAGGCGCCGCCGCCGGCAGGACCCCCTACTCGGATGAAGAGCTTCCGCCTGGTGCCGTGCTGACGAGCCGGCCGCCGGAGGAGCTGCCGTTGGACGCGGCCGCCCTTCGGCAGGCTCTGCTGGCGGGGCGCGCTCCCGGCGGCGTTCCCGAGGTCGACCGGCTTGTCCAGGCCGTCATCAGTCTGTACAGCGAGCGGATCGTGCCGCCGCGGCTTTCCGCCGCCCTGTGGCGGATGCTCGCCGGCCAGCCGCAGCTGGGGGTCCTGGGCGACACGACGGACAGGGCCGGCCGGCCCGGGCGGGCGATCGCCCTCGACATGGCCAAAGGGCTGCCCAAGAGGCTGGTTCTCATCATCGATCCGGAAACGGGCCGTCTGAATTCCAGCGAGGAGATCCTGACAAAAGAAGCCGGGAAGCTGAATGTGGAGGTTCCCGCCGTCATCGGCTATCAGCTCTTCCTCCACCAGGGATGGACGCCGGACAACAAGACTGTGGTGCGGTGAATCCAGGAATGAGAATTCCTGTGCCCGGTCGCCCGACCGGGCACAGGACGGGACGTCATCTCCTCGCCGCCCGGCTCGGCGACGGCGGACGTCTACGGCCCGTACGCGGTCAGTAGGGGGTGGCCGTGTTGCTCGCGGCCCAGAGCTTCTCGGCGTCGGAACCCGGCGGGGGCGGCGCGATCCCGTTGATCATCCACAGGTCGTCGCTGGTCTCGTCGACGTGGAACTCCCAGTGCAGCCCCGCGATCCGTTCCAGGTGGGGCTGCAGCATGCGCTTGATCCACCGGGCGGTCCGGCGCCGGCTCTCCCGATCGGGGTTGCGGCGGGCGATGTGGTCGATGACGACGCGCACCCCGGCCGTGACGGGCTCCCCGCCGACGTAGAAATCCCCGGGCCGGACCTCGTGGAACAGCGTGACCACGTAGAACCGGGGCAGCCCGACCTCTTCGTAGTGGTCGGTGATCCGGGCGGCGAGGCGGTGCTTTTCCTCCTCGTCGAAGATCCCGGGCGTGTAGTGAATGGTCCACAGCGGCATGGCGGTTCGGCTCTCCACTGACTAACGACATCGTTAGTTAGGATCCAAACACGCCAGGCTGACTAACGCAAGCGTTAGTTAAAATGGCGCGGTGGCGATGAGGTTCGAGGAGCGGCTGCGCGACCGGGACGCGTGGTCGATCGGCGACGGGTGCTCGGCGGCGCGGGTGCTCGACCTGCTCAGCACCAAGACGGTGTTCCTGGTGATCCGCGAGTGCTTTTACGGCACGACCCGGTTCGACGATTTCGTCTCGCGCACCGGGACCTCGGCGCCGGCGGTGTCGCGGGCGCTCAAACAGCTCAAGGCCGCGGGCATCGTCGCACCGGTCGCCTACCGGGACCCGGGCAGCCGGGCCCGCGAGGAATACCGGCTGACGGCCGCCGGCGAGGACCTGCTGCCGGTGTTCCTGTCGCTGATGCGATGGGGCGACAAGTACCTGCAGGACGGGCGTCCCCCCCTGACGTTCGTCGAGTCCGGCACCGGCCGCCCGGTCCGGGTCAACGTCACCGCCGACCCGGCGCCGGAGATGACGAGCGACGACATCGAGATCCGGCTGAACCCCGCCTGGCGGCGCGAGTAGCTCGTCGCCACCGGCACCAATCCCCGCCGTCATCTCCGCTTATAGGACCGCACGAGTTTCAAGGGCCGCACGAGGCCGGCGCCCCGCCGCGACCGCGTCCGGCTCAGGCGACCGCGGGCGCCGGCGCCGGCTCGGGGCGCAGGAAGCGCACGCCCACCATGCCGTAGGCCAGCACGAGCAGCACGCCGCCGACGGCCTCGGTAACCGGGACGAAGAACGACACCAGGCACGCCAGGAGCAGCACCGGGACGGCCCAGTGGACCGTACGAGCCCGCAGCAGGGCGATCGCCAGCAGGGGAAAGCCGAGCAGCCCGACCAGCACCATGAGCTGCACGACGGCGAAGACCGGTTCCGTGGCGACGGCGTCGGCCACCGCGACGTCCTGTCCGGTGACCCCGCCGGAGGCCAGCGCCGACAAGGCGGAACCGCCCGCCGCGTCGCCCAGGTTCCCCAGCGCGTTGAGCGCCAGCAGCCCGATGCCGAGGTGACCGAGCACCGCTCCCCGCCCGGGGAACAGCCGCGTCAGGCCCGCCAGCCCCGGCACCAGGAGCAGGGCG
>JADGHC010000072.1 GCA_019689655.1 Microbispora sp. | reverse complement strand
GAACAAACCACCCGATCCCGAACGAATCATCAAGGGCCTCCGCTCGCGGGCCGGCCGTACGCTCATCGAGAAATGTGCTGCGCCGGGACGTGTGCCGTGTTCCTCGCCGCGCCCGGAGGGAAGCGCCCGGCTGGAGGCAACTGCGGGGCTGGAGGCAACTGCGGGGCCGGAGGAAAGCGCGGCGCTAGACGGAAGCGCGGGGCGCGAGGCCCCCGAGCAGGGCGTCGAGCGCGCGGTCGAAGCGCTCCTGGTGGTCCTCCGGGGTGCCGAGCCCGGCGCGCAGCGCCTCGGTCAGCACGGGATACTCCCCCGGATCCAGGCTCTCCATGACGCCCGCGACGTCCGGTTCGTCGTGCCCCGGAGTGTGCCCGGCCTCGGCGAGCGTGTGTCCCACGACGAACGTGGCCACCGCGTTGACGAGCTGGAGCCCTTCCAGCGCGCCGAACCCCTCGGCCCGCAGGGCCGCCCCCATGCGTTCCGCGGTCGCCAATCCGCCGGGCGCGAGCACCGGCCGGGTGGCGACCAGCGGGAGCAGGGCGGGGTGCGCGAGCAGCTCCCGCCTGATCGCGACCGCGAAGGCGCGCAGCCACTCCCGCCACGGGCCCACCGGCTCCACCGTGACCCGCGAGACCACCATGTCGATCAGCCCGTCCAGGACGGCGTCCTTGTTCGGCACGTAGTAGTAGAGCGTCATCGCCTCCACGCCCAGCTCCGCGCCGAGCTTGCGCATCGACAGCGCCGCGATGCCCTCCCTGTCGACCAGGGCCAGCGCGGCGGCGAGCACCTTCTCCCTGGACAGTCCCGCTCTCGGCATCGGCTCCTCCCGTTGACTTCTCTTACGCCGTAAGACTATCGTTTTCTTACGCCGTAAGAGACGAAGGAGCGCAACGATGACCACCATCGCGAAGACCGTCGCCCGGGGGCTGTTCGACGCCATCAACGACCGGAGGCTCGCCGACCTGCGCCGCTACATGGCCGACGACGTGATCGACCACAACAAGGTGATTCACGGAGAGCCGGACGAGCCCGGCGCGGCGTTCGACGCGATCGCCCAGCAGCTCGACGCGTTCAACCCGTTCCACCTGAAGATCGAGGAGATGATCGCCGAGGGCGACCGGGTAGTCGCGCGGCTGACGATGTCGGGGGTGAACTCGGGCGCTCACCCCCGGATGCCCGAGCCCACTCACCGTCCGTTCACGGTCGAGGCGATCTTCATCCTCACCCTGCGCGAGGGGAAGATCTCCGAGATGCGCGCGGTGAGCGACCGCCTGGGCATGTTCCTCCAGCTCGGCTGGGACTGGCCCGAGGTCGACTGACTCGTGACGCCGGACGACCTCGCGATCCTGCCGTCCGCCGACTTCGCGCACCGGGGGAGGCGAAACGCCTGACGGGTGACGCCGCCCCCGGGGACGCCGCCGGCCCGGCGACCTCGCGATCCGTACCGTCCGCCGGATTCGCGCACCGGGGGAGGCGAAACGCCTGACCGGTGACGCCGCCGCCCCGGCGGCCTCGCGCCCCTCGCGCCGCGGTGACGTCCCCCGGGTCCGCGCATCGCGGACCCGCGGGCCGCCGAAGCAGGAGGTCAGTGCGTGGCCATGTCCACGAAGCGGCTGTAGTGCCCCTGGAAGGCCACCGTCACCGTGGCCGTGGGGCCGTTCCGGTGCTTGGCCACGATCAGGTCCGCCTCGCCCGCGCGCGGCGATTCCGGCTCGTACGCATCCTCGCGGTGCAGCAGGATGACCATGTCGGCGTCCTGCTCGATGGAGCCCGACTCACGCAGGTCCGACACCTGCGGGCGCTTGTCGGAACGCTGCTCGGGACCACGGTTGAGCTGCGAGATCGCGACGACCGGCACCTCCAGCTCCTTGGCCAGCAGCTTCAGCGACCGCGACAGCTCGGAGACCTCCTGCTGACGGCTCTCGACCTTCTTGGGCGAGCTCATGAGCTGGAGATAGTCGACGATCACGAAGCGCAGGTCGTGACGCTGCTTGAGGCGGCGGCACTTGGCCCTGATCTCCATCATCGACATGTTCGGGGAGTCGTCGATGAACAGCGGCGCCTCGGCGACCTCGCCCATCCGGCGGGCCATCCGCGTCCAGTCGTCGTCGCTCATCGTGCCCGAGCGCATCGTATGCAGGGGAACTCGCGCCTCCGCCGACAGCAGACGCATGGTGATCTCGTTGCGCGACATCTCCAGCGAGAAGATGACGGTGGTCATCCCATGCTTAATTGCCGCAGATCGGGCGAAATCCAGACCTAGGGTGCTTTTTCCGATCGCGGGCCGGGCGGCGACGACGATCATCTGGCCGGGGTGGAGGCCGTTGGTCAGGGCGTCGAGGTCCTGGAACCCGGTCGGGACGCCGACGAGCTGGCCGTTGCGGCTGCCGATGGCCTCGATCTCGTCCAGCGCCGACGGCATGATCTCCGACAGCGGGAGGTAGTCCTCGGAGGTCCGGCGCTCGGTGACCTTGTAGATCTCGGCCTGTGCGCGGTCGACCAGGTCGTCGACTTCCTCGCCCTGGCCGCCGTACCCGTAGGAGACGATGCGGGTGCCGGCCTCGATGAGGCGGCGCAGGACGGCCTGCTCCCGCACGATCTTGGCGTAGTAGCCCGCGTTCGCGGCGGTGGGCACGGTCGCGGTCAGCGTGTGCAGGTAGGCGCCGCCGCCGACGCGGGCGACCTCGCCGCGCTTTTGCAGCTCGTCGAAGACGGTCACCGAGTCGGCTGGCTCGCCCCGGCCGTACAGGTCGATGATCACGTCGAAGACGATCTGGTGGGCCGGCCGGTAGAAGTCCTCGGCGCGCAGCACCTCGATGACGTCGGCGATGGCGTCCTTGGACAGCAGCATGCCGCCAAGCACCGACTGCTCGGCCTCGATGTTGTGCGGCGGCGTCCGCTCGAACAGCGATTCGGTGCCCCCCGGTCCCCCGGGGAAGTCGAGCACGCTCACCTCACACCCCCTTGCCCAGCGGTCACGGCATCCCCAGCACGGTGCGCCAGTCTCTCCAACCCCCGCGCCGGGCGGCAACCCGGCCGGTGGACAATCCTGTGGACAACGTGTGCAGTCCGCTCCCCCGACATGTGAAAAGCCTGGGGACGAGCCTGTGGACAGCGACCCGGCGGCACCCCACAACACCACTCCGACCTGGGCTTTCGATATCCACGGCCTGTGGATGAAAGAAAGTCGCCGTGGATTCGCGATACCGATCGAGCATTGCCGCGTAAGCCGCAAAATAGGCTTATGCCACTTACCTCCGGAACGGGACACGGCCGTGCCCACGACAGGGAGATCCTCAGGCTCGCGATCCCGGCATTCGGGGCGCTGGTGGCCGAGCCGCTCTTCCTGCTCACCGATTCCGCCATCGTCGGTCACCTCCCCGATCCCGCGCTCGGCGCCCTCGGCGTGGCCAGCTCGGCCCTGTCGGCACTCGTCGGGCTGTGCGTGTTCCTCGCGTACGCCACCACGGCCGCGGTCGCGCGGAGGCTGGGGGCGGGGGACGTCAGGCAGGCGATGCGCCAGGGGATGGACGGCCTGTGGCTGGCCGCGATCATCGGCCTGGCCGTCAGCGTGGCGTGCTGGCCTCTCGCGCCATTTATCGTACACCTGTTCGGGGCGACGGGCCAGCTCGCCGCGCAGGCCGTCACCTATCTGCGCATCAGCCTCATCGGCACCCCCGCGATGCTGCTGGTGCTCGCCGGCACCGGCGTGCTGCGCGGGCTGCAGGACACCCGGACGCCGCTGGCCGTGTCGGTCGCGTCGTTCGCGCTGAACGCCCTGCTCAACCTGTGGTTCGTGCTCGGCCTCGGCTGGGGGCTCGCCGGGTCGGCCTGGGGCACGGTCGTCGCGCAGTCCCTGGCCGCCGCGACCTACCTCGTGATCGTGGTGCGGACCGCCCGCGCGCACGGCGCCTCGCTGCTGCCCGACCTCGCCGGGGTGCGGGCCGCGGGCGCGGCCGGGTTCGCCCTGGTCGTCCGTACGGCATGCCTGCAGGCGGTGCTGCTCGTCGCCGCCTCGATCGCGACCCGGATGGGCGAGGACCAGATCGGCGCGCACACGATCGCCTCCCGGATCTGGACGTTCCTCGCCTTCGCCCTCGACGCCATCGCGATCGCGGGGCAGGCCATCACGGGCCGCGCGCTGGGCGCGGGCGACACCGCGGGCACCCGCGCCGCGACCGGGCGCATGGTCATGTGGGGCGTCGCCTGCGGCGTCGTCTTCTGCGCGGCCGTGCTGCTGGCGCGCCCGCTGATCCCGGCCCTGTTCGACGCCCGCGGCGCGGAGGCCGCCGAGCTGCTCGCCGTGCTGTGGCCGGTCGCGCTCTTCCAGCCGATCGCCGGTGTCGTGTTCGTGCTCGACGGGGTGCTCATCGGGGCCGGCGACCAGCGCTACCTCGCCTGGGCGGGGGTGTGGACGACGCTGGCCTACCTGCCGTTCGCCGCCGTCGCCGGCAGCCTGGTCGGCCTGTGGCTCGCGCTCGGCGCCTGGATGGCCGCCCGGCTCGTCACGCTCACCCTCCGCGCGTACGGCACCGCCTGGATGGTCACCGGCGCCTCCCGGACGGCCGCCTGACTCACATGCGGCGGGCTTCCAGGACGCGCTGGAGGAAGGCCCGGGTGCGCGGATGCTCGGGGTCGCTGAAGATTTGCTCGGGCGGGCCGCTCTCCAGCAGCACGCCGCCTTCGAGGAAGCACACGGTGTCGGCGATGTCGCGGGCGAAGCCCATCTCGTGGGTGGCCAGGATCATCGTCATCCCGGCCTCCTTGAGCTCGCGGATCACGCCGAGCACCTCGGTGACCAGCGTGGGGTCGAGCGCGGATGTGACCTCGTCGAGCAGCAGCAGGCGGGGGTTGGTCGCGACCGCACGAATGACGGCCACCCGCTGCTGCTGGCCGCCGGACAGCCGGTCGGGATACTCCCCCGCCTTGTCGGCCAGCCCGAACCGCTCCAGCAGCTCACGCGCCCGGGCCTCGGCCTCCTCCGCGCGTACGCCGTGCACCTTGCGCGGGGCGAGCGTGATGTTGTCGAGCACGGTCATGTGCGGGAACAGGTTGTACGCCTGGAACACCATGCCGATGCGGCGGCGGACGTCGTCGGCGTCGGTCCGCACGTCGGTGATCTCGGCGCCGTCGAGGTAGATCGCGCCGTCGTCGATCGTCTCCAGCAGGTTGACGCAGCGCAGCAGCGTCGACTTGCCCGAGCCGGAGGCCCCGATCAGGCAGACCACCTCGTGCGGGGCGACCTCCAGGTCGATCCCGCGCAGCACGCTCAGCCCGTGGTAGTGCTTCCAGACGCCCTCGACCTTGAGCAGGCTCATGCCGTGCCGCCTCCCGTCTGACGGCGCCTGGCCCGCGCGCTGAGATGGTCGGTGAACCGCGCCATCGGCACCGTCAGCAGGATGAACAACAGCGCGGCGACCAGGTAGGGCGTGTAGTTGAAAGAGGACGCGACGTGGATCTGCGCCTGCCGCACCGCCTCCAGCGGGCCGAGCACGGAGACCAGCGAGCTGTCCTTCTGCAGTGAGACGAAGTCGTTGAGCAGCGGCGGGATCACATTGCGGACCGCCTGCGGCAGCACCACATAACGCATGGTCTGCCCGTGGGTGAGCGCCAGCGACCGCGCCGCCGCCCGCTGGCTGGGGTGCACCGACTCGATGCCCGCGCGGAACACCTCCGCGACGTACGCGCCGTAGGACAGCACGAGGGCGATGATGCCGAGCGTGACCGGGTCGCTCGGCGTGCCCTGCAGCCGGAGCGCGGGAACGCCGAACCCGACCAGGTAGATGAGCAGGATGGTCGGGATGCCGCGGAACAGGTCGGTGTAGAGCACGGCGAGCGCGCGCAGCGGGAAGAACACCGGCGCGCGCAGGCTGCGCACCAGCGCGACGAGCAGCCCCACCGCCAGGATGAACACCTCGGCGATGAGGAAGATCTTGATGTTGAGCAGAAAGCCGCTCAGCACGTCGGGCAGCGCCTCGACGAACGCCTTGGGGCTGAAGAAGGTCTCCCGCACCCGCGGCCAGCCGGGCGACGCGGTGATCCCGGCGACCAGGGCGACCAGCGCGACGATCGTGGACGCGGTGGCTACCGACGTCGAGCGCCGCCCGCGGGCACGCAGCTCGGCCTCCCGGCGACGCTGCCGCTCGCTCTTCACCCATACGGGCGACTTCCCGGGGTTCCCCACCGGCACGGCCCCCGTAGGCTGCGACGTTCCCGCCGACGCGGCCCGCAGATTTCCCGCCCGCGATCCCGCGGCCTGTGGATTCCCGGCCGACGACTCCGCGGCCTCCGGGTTTTCCGCGGGCGAGGCGGCCGCCTCCCCGTCGGTCACTTCAGCTCCGGAGCGCCCGCCGCGGCGGTCAGCCACTGGCTTTCGATCTTCGCCAGCTCACCGGAGGACTTCAGCTCGCCGAGCGCCTTGTCGACGCAGCTCACCAGTGGGCTGCCCTTCTGGAACAGCAGGCCGAACTCCTCGGGCTGCCCGCTGTTCGCGTCGAACTGGCCGACGATCTTCGAGCCCTTCACCTGTGCGGCGGTCACGTAGAAGGCGGTCGGCAGGTCGACGACGATGGCGTCGATCTGCTTGTTCTTCAGCGCGTTGATCGCGTCGACCTGCTGGTTGAAGACGCTCGGTTCCTTGGTGGGCTGGATGACCGACCGCACCGCCTCCAGGGCCGTCGTGCCGGCCTGTACGCCGATCTTCGCGTCCTTCAGGTCGGCCAGGGTCGTGGCGGAGGCGAACTTCGTGCCGTCGAGGGCGACGACGCCCTGCTTGACCGTGTAGTAGCCCTGGCTGAAGTCGACGGCCTTGGCCCGCTCCGGCGTGATGGAGATCTGGTTGATGTCGAAGTCGAACTGCTTGGGCCCGGGGGCGAACGACGAGTCGAACGGCACGACCGTCCAGGTGACCTCGTCCTTGCCGAAGCCCATCTTCTCGGCCACCGCGTAGGCGACCGCGCTTTCGAAGCCCTGCCCGTTGGAGGGGTCGTCGTCCTTGAACCACGGCTCGTACGCCGGCTTGTCGGTGCCGATCGTGAGCTTGCCGGGGGTGGTGAGCTTCAGGCTCTCCTTCGCGCACGCGTTCGCGGCGGCGGAACCGGCCGGGGTCGCGGTGCTGGAGGTGTCGTCCGCCGGGGCGCAGGCGGCGGCCGCCAGCACGAGGGCGCCGGACGCCAGCAGGAGAGTAGGACGGCGCATCACAGCCTCCATCAAGGGGGACTTTCCACGAAATCCGATAAATCGGACGGGAAGATACTAGCGTTCCGTATAACCCTTCTTCACCTGAAGGGAATCACCTCGTCACCCGCACCGACCCGGCCCGCGAGGCCGTCCCCTCACCACTGCGCGGGTGGCCGCACGACGCCTGCCGGATTGGTGGCGTCGTGGCGACGGCGCCGGCTCTGCGCCTCCTCCACGCCGGGCGGGCGTACGCGAGGAGCGGATGGCACGCGAAGGGCCCCTCTCCGGCGGACGGGGAAGGGCCCTTGGACGTGCGACGTGTGTCAGCCCGCGACGACCTCGACGTCGAGAGTGGCGGAGACCTCCGGGTGCAGCCGGACGCTCACCCGGTGGGTGCCGACGCTCTTGATCGCGTTGCCGATCTCGATGCGGCGACGGTCGAGCTGCGGACCACCGGCGGCCTTGACGGCCTCGGCGATGTCGCCGGTCGTGACCGAGCCGAACAGCCGGCCCGACTCGCCCGCGCGGGTCTTGAGCTGCACCTTGAGGGCGCCGAGCTGCTCGGCGACCTCCTTGGCGGCGCCCAGGTCGCGGATCTCGCGGGCCTCGCGCGCCTTCTTCAGCGAGATGACCTGCGACTCGGCGCCACGGGTCCAGCGGATGGCGAAGCCACGGGGAATGAGGTAGTTACGGCCGTAGCCGTCCTTGACCTCGACGACGTCGCCGGGAGCGCCGAGGCCGGAGACCTCAGTGGTGAGAATGAGCTTCATTTGTCCTGAGTCTCCCTTCTCAGCGCGCGGTGCTCGTGTACGGCAGCAGGGCCATCTCACGGGCGTTCTTGATAGCGGTGGCCACGTCGCGCTGGTGCTGGGTGCAGTTGCCCGTCACCCGGCGGGCACGGATCTTGCCGCGGTCGGAGATGAACTTCCGCAGCAGCCCCGTGTCCTTGTAGTCGACGTAAGAGATCTTGTCGTGGCAGAAGAGGCAAACCTTCTTCTTGGGCTTGCGCACTGCCGGCTTCGCCATCGTGGTGCTCCTTTCAGAGCCCCGCTTGAAGCGGGAATGGTCGCTCGGTTGTGTTTACGGTGAGTGAGACCGGAAGGGCCCCGACCTAGAAGGGCGGCTCGTCGCTGAAGTCGCCGCCGAAGCCACCGCCCTGCGGGCCGCCGAAGCCGCCGCCACCGCCGTAGCCCCCCTGCGGGGCGGGCGTCGCGGTCGCCCACGGGTCGTTGGCCGGGCCGCCGAAGCCGCCACCGCCCTGGCGCGAGGTCTTGTTGACCTTCGCCGTCGCGTTGCGCAGCGACGGGCCGACCTCGTCGACCTCGACCTCGTAGACGGTGCGCTTCTCGCCTTCCTTGGTCTCGTACGACCGCTGGCGCAGCCGTCCCTGCACGATCACCCGCATGCCGCGCTGGAGGCTCTCGGCGACGTTCTCCGCCGCCTGCCGCCAGACGTTGCAGGTGAGGAACAGACCCTCGCCGTCCTTCCACTCGTTGGTCTGCCTGTCGAGGAACCGCGGAGTGGACGCGACGCGGAACCGGGCCACGGCCTGCCCCGTCGGGGTGAAGCGCAGCTCCGGATCATCGACAAGATTGCCGACGAGCGTGATCTGTGTGTCGCCTGCTGCCATCGGTCGCTTTCGCCTTCCTATCCCGTCAGCTGAGCCGTCAAGGGCTCAGAGTACGGCCCGGGCCCGACAAACCGCCGGGCTTCGGGTGTCGCCCGTCGAGCTCAGTGGAGCTCGGGGCGGATGACCTTGGTGCGGAGGACGCCCTCGTTCAGGTTGAGCTGACGGTCCAGCTCCTTCACGGTGGCGGGCTCGGCGGTCAGGTCGACCACGGCGTAGATGCCCTCGGACTTCTTGGCGATGTCGTAGGACAGGCGGCGACGGCCCCAGACGTCGACCTTCTCCACGGTGCCGCCGTCGTTGCGCACGACGCTGAGGAACTGGTCGAGCGAGGGCTGCACGGTGCGCTCGTCGAGGGACGGGTCGAGGATGACCATCAGCTCGTAGCGACGCATGTGTGATCCAACCTCCTCTGGACTTTCGCGGTCACGACGCTCTGCCGTGACAGGAGGACCCTGCGCCCCCGGCCGGGCGGCAGTGCCCCCGGCCCCTATCAGACGCAGCCGAATAAGGCTACCAGCCCCTTGGCCGTGTCCGGCCCGGAGAGCGAAACTGGAGGTCAGAGAGGGGGTAGGCGCGATGCGACTCGCCATCGGCCCCAGGAGAAGGCACCCCATTCGTCTCACACTGAACACGGACGGCAGATCGCACCCGCGGGAGAACGCGATGGCGATCGCCACGCTGATGTGCGGTCTGGTGGCGTTCGTCACCGGCTTCATCGTGGCGGCCCACATCATCGCCTCGTGGGTGGGCACGATCGGCTTCTGGGGCGGTCTTTACGCCCAGTTCGTCTCGACCACGACCAGGCAGCGCTCGCTGATCATCGTGGGGATCGTGGGGTCGTTCGTCGGCGCCGCGCTGGGGATCGCGCACGGCGGCTTCTTTCCCCGCGGGTTCTCCCTGCGCTCCTGACGAGCGCCGCTCACCCGCCGAGCTCGTGGACCGCGGCGGCCGGCAAGGACCCGGACGAGAAGGTTGAAGCCGCCCGGGCGATGTCGCATGCCCGCTCCATCGGGGACGAAGTAGTATCGCGCGCGGGTCCGGGGGGCGTGCGCACCCGCGACTGCCCTGTTTCGCGCTCTCGAATCTTGAAACGCTCGTGGCGAGCACCCAGACCGCGTACGGCGGCCCTTAACCCGGCTAGGCCCTCAACCCGGCAAGCAGTGTTGGAGGAACGGCATGGACAGCCACAACGGCGCCCGCCCGCGGATCGGGGCCCACGTCGACCAGGACGACCCGCTCGCGCACGCGGCCGCCCGCGACGCCGACGTGGTGCAGTTCTTCCTCGGCGACCCCCAGGGGTGGAAGGGCCCGGTGCCGCCCGCCACCGCCGACGCCCTGCGCGCCTCGGACGTGGACGTCTACGTGCACGCGCCGTACGTCATCAACGTGGCCACCGCGAACAACCGCATCCGCATCCCGAGCCGCAAGCTGCTCGACGCGCATCTCAAGGCGGCGGCGGCCATCGGCGCCAAGGGCCTGGTCGTCCACGGCGGGCACGTCAACGCCGGCGACGACCCGCAGACCGGCTTCGACAACTGGCGCAAGGTCTTCGAGCGCATCGAGTGCCCGGTCCCCGTGCTGATCGAGAACACGGCCGGCGGCGGCAACGCGATGGCGCGCAAGCTGGAGCGGATCGCCCGGCTGTGGGACGCGGTGACGGCGGGCGCGCCGGACCCCTCGGTCGTCGGCTTCTGCCTGGACACCTGCCACTTCCACGCGGGCGGCGAGGAGCTCGCCGGGCTCGTGGAGCGGGTGAAGGCGATCACCGGCCGCATCGACCTGGTGCACTGCAACGACTCGCGGGACGCGTTCGACTCCGGCGCCGACCGGCACGCCAACATCGGCAGCGGGCGGATCGACCCCGAGCTGATCCTGGAGGTCTGCCGGGCGGCCGGGGCGCCGATCGTGGTGGAGACGCCGTCCGAGGGGCAGGCCGAGGACATCGCGTTCCTGCGCAAGCACCTCTAGCAGACCTGTCCACACCCTGTGGACAACTTTGCGGATTGGAAAGCTCAGGAACTGGGTACCGGTTCCCGGATCCACTGGTCCCGCGCCCACCTCACCCCGCGCGTGCTCCGCCACAACTGCACGTACGAGGTGACCGCCGCGGCCAGGACGACCAGGTTGCGTACGGCCAGTACGAGCGTGCCCGGCAGGGCGCCCGTCCAGCTGTAATCCAGCTCGATCCAGGGGTACATGATCCCCGTCAGCAGGGCGGCGAGCAGGACGAGCAGGACGGCCGGCCGCTGCGTGGGGCCCGGCCGCTCGCGCCGCACCGACACGACGACGGCGGCCAGGCCGATCACCCACACGAAATACTGCGGCGACAGCACCCGGCTCGTGGCGACCAGGAAGAGCACGGTGGTGAGCGCGGCGTCGTAGTACGCCCGCGGGCCGGGGACCGCGCGCAGCCACCACACGCCGATCAGCGTCAGCGCCGCGGGCGTGGCGGCCACGCTCAGCAGCGCCGCCGTGCCCACGCCGGGGCCCACGGCCTCCATCGCGCCGTGCTGGTAGGTGGTGTAGCCGTCCCACCAGCCGAGCGCCCGGGCGAGCGCGAACGGCGTGGCGGCCAGGGACTCGATCTGCAGCCCCCGCTGCTCCTGCGCGGTCAGGAAGCCGAGCGCGTGCGGCATGACCAGGGCGGCCACGCCGCATCCCGCCACGGCGACGCCGAGCGCGAGCCCCGACGCGGTCAGCAGCTCCCGCCACCTGCGCAGGCCGGCGAGCAGCGCGACCGGCCACACCTTCACGAGCAGCCCGACGCCGATGAGCGCCCCGCGCACCGCCGGGCCGGACGAGGCCGTCAGCGCGAGCACCGCCACGAGCGTGACCATGAGGTCGTACCGGGAGACGAGCACCGGGCCGAGCAGGGCCGCGCCGATGGTCCACACCCACGGGCCCGTACGGCCGCCGCCGTGGCGCGGGCCGGAAAACCGCCACAGCAGGAACAGGATCGCGAGGTCGCACAGCACCGCCAGCAGGAGGAAGGCGGTGTGGTAGTCCAGCGGCAGCAGGCGGGGGGCGAGCATCGGCAGCGCCGCGAGCGGCGGGTACTGCCACTTGTCGTCCCCCGCCGGGAACTCTCCCCGCGACAGGACGCCGGACCAGAGGCGGTAGAGGGAGACGTCGTTGCGGAACGCCTGACCGTGCCCGGTCGGGATGGTCTGGGTCGCGACGAGCAGGAGCGCCGCCCGGGTCGCCCCCCAGACCAGCAGCAGAAGCCAAGGCGGCCTCCGGCCCATCGCGTCTCCCCCTGGTTTCGTCGCGTCCGCTTTCCCGCGACGCTACGCGATGCCTCCGCTCGGCCCGCTCCCGGCCGCCTCTCCACGGGCGCGAAAATCCGATGAAAGATTCACGGGGATCACGCCGCCTCCGGCTGCCGCCGTACGCCGAAGAGCGACCGGCGCAGCACGAGACGGTCCTCGGCGTGGTCGAACACCCCGCCCGAGGGGTCGTCGGCGCCCCCCTGCCGGACGAGGTCCTGCTCGGGCCGCAGAATGTCGCGGACGACCAGCACCATGAGGACGACGACGGCCAGCGCGCGGGCCCATACCGACAGGAAGTACGGGTCGTCGCCGATGCCGAGCCCGGGTTCGCCCACCTGAGTGACCAGGTAGAGCCAGATCGAGAAGAAGTACCAGCACTCGGCCACCTGCCAGACGGCCAGCGCGCCCAGCCTCGGCCTGGCCAGCACCGCGAACGGCACCAGCCACAGGACATACTGCGGCGACCAGACCTTGTTGGTGATCATGAAGGCGGCCAGGGCGAGGAAGCACAACTGCATCAGCCGGGGCCGGCGCGGCGCGGCCAGCGCGAGCACGGCGATGCCCAGCAGCAGCACCGCGAGCGCGGCCATGGCCATCGTGTTCAGCTTCTCCGGGTCGCCGAGGAACGCCAGGAAACCGGGCCTGTCCACGCCGAACCACTGGGTCTTCTGGAAGAAGAACCACAGGCCGCCCCAGTCGGCGCCGCGCTCGCGGCTGAACACGTAGAACCGCTTCCAGCCGTCGAAGTTGGCCAGCATGATCGGCACGTTCACCAGCAGCCACGCGCCCGCCGCCGCCGCGATGGTCTTGAGGAACGGCACCCACTTCCCCGTACGCACCGTGAGCAGGAACAACGCGCCGAAGAACATCAGCGGGTAGAACTTCGTGGCCACGGCGAGCGCCAGCAGCACGCCCGCGAGCCAGGGCCGCTGCTTGGACCAGGCCAGCAGGCCGCCGAGCGCCAGCGCTCCCGCGGCCAGGTCCCAGTTGATGTACGCGCAGAGGATGACGGCCGGGCCGGCGGCGTACCAGAGGGCGTCCCAGCGGCGGGCCGGGCCGGCCAGCGCGGCCGTCAGCAACACGCCCACGACCAGCGCGATTGCCATCAGGACCACGGTGACGTCGTAGAACACGACCCCGTCGCCGTGCGCGAGGCGGCGGGCGAACTCCATGATCCCGCCGATGCCGACCGGGTATTCGACCGGGTAGTCGAGGTACGGAACCTTGCCCTCGTTGAGCTTCTCGTTCCAAAACAGCGGATAGATGTCGGTGTAGCAGAAGTGGGTGAACTGCCCGACACCGCCGTTCCAGGCCCCGCCGAACCGGCAGGGGTACTTCCACAGGTACGCGAGAACGGCGCCGAGCCCCGCGAGAAGCCCGAGAGGCAGGTACGGCACCGCCCGCACCGCGACCTTCGGCAGCGGGGCGGAGTCGTTCGTGGTCCGGGTCGTCATGCTCGGTATTGGACCATCCGACGCCTCGGATTGGCGACCTCCCGCACCGGAAGGGGCCCGCGGCGGGGTCGCCGCGGGCCCCTTGCGCCGGATCCGCGGATCAGGCGCCGCCGCCCTTCCTGCCGCCGCCATCGGGCCTGCGCGGCAGCGCGGCCGGACCCCCCGCCCCCGCCGGGGGCTGGTTGATGTTCAGCGGGACGTCGTCGCCCGGTCCGGGCGGGCCGTCGGTCGGGCCACCCTGACCCGGGTTGTCGACGCCCCCGCCGCCGTTGTCGCATCCCGGGCCGCCGTCGAAGCAGTTGCCGGGGAAGTCCGTCGGGAAGTCGTCGGGGAACCCGTCTTCCTCGGGGCTCGGCGACGGAGAGGGCGACGGGCTCGGCACGATGTTCTCCGGGGTGCCGAGGCCGGCCTTCGGCGGGAACTGCTCGACCGGCTTGCCCGCGAGCGCGTCCATCATGAACGTGCGCCAGATCGAGGTCGGCGGACCGGCGCCTTCAAAGCCCAGCGACACTTCCCTCGGGCGCGTGTACGGGTTGTTCGGGCCGTACTTCTTGCTCGGCTTCCCGCCCGGGGTGATCGGGCAGTTGGAGTACAGCGGCTCGACGATCTTGCCGGACTTGGTGACGCACTGCTCGCGGTACATGCCGACCGCGACCGAAAGCTGCGGGGTGAACCCGACGAACCAGGCTTCCTTCTCGTCGTTGTTCGTGCCGGTCTTGCCCGCGGCCGGCCGGCCGATGCCCTTGCCCGCCGCCGTACCCGTCTTGAGGACCTCCTGCATCGCGGTCACGGCGTCGGCCGCGGCCTCGGGCGTGATCACCTGCTTGACCTCGCGCCGCTCGGTGAAGACGACCTCCTTGTCCTTCCGGACCTCCTTCACCACGTGGTAGTCGATGTGCTTGCCCTCGTTGGCGAAGATCGAGTAGCCGGCGGCCTGCTCGACCGGGGTGACCAGGGCGCTGCCGATGGAGAACGCGTACTTGTGCGCCGCGACGTCATCCTCCATGCGCTGCTTGTCGAGCCCGGCGTCCTCGGCGATCTGCTTCACCGCGGTGAGCTGCCCGATCGTGCCGTTCTCCTCGTCGAGCTTGTACGCCATCGAGGCGAAGGCCGTGTTGACCGAGTCGGCGGTCGCGGTGATCAGGTTGATCGCCCGGCCGACGTTGTGGCTGTTGCCGATGGGCTTGGTGCCCGGGAGCACCTTGGGCACGGTCTCGTTGCCGGGCACCCAGCTGTTCAGGCTGTGGCCGGCGTCCAGCCAGGCGGCCAGCACGTACGGCTTGAACGCCGAGGCGGCCTGCTTCCTGGACTGGAACGGCTCGTTCCAGGGGTCCTTGATGTAGTCGTTGCCGCCGTAGAACGCGACCACCCGCCCGGTCTTGGGATCGACCGCGGCCAGGCCGGCGTGGAACTCCTTCGACATGCCGGAGGTCTGCGCGAGCACCGCCTTCTTGGCGACCTGCATCAGCTTCTTGTCGAAGGTCGAGATGATCTTGTAGCCGCCGCTCTTGACCTGGTCGGCGGACAGGTGCATGCGAGACTGCAGCTCGTCCATGACCTGGGTGATCATGTAGCCCCGCAGGCCGCCGTAGCTGTTGCGGTTGCTGGGGTCGGGGATGGTCTTGGGGAACTTGGCCTTGCCCGGCAGGTTGCCGTACTTGGCGGGGTCGAGCCGCGCCATGGCGTTGATGACGTCGTTGAACCGGGCGCGCAGCCGCGGGGAGTCCGCGTCGAGGGCCGGCGTCTGGATGCGCGCGGCGAGGTAGGCGCCCTGCTCCACGGTGAGCTGCTGGACGTGCTTGCCGAAGTACGCCTGCGCGGCGGCCTCGATGCCCCAGGCGCGCCCGAAGGGCACCGTGTTGAGGTACTGCAGCAGGATCTGCTGCTTCGACAGCGTCTTGTCGAGCTTGACCGCGACGATGATCTCTTTGATCTTACGCTTGATCGACACTTCCTGGCTGAGGCCGTCGTAGTAGTTACGGGCCATCTGCTGGGTGATGGTCGAAGCGCCCTGCCGCTGCTGGCCGGTCACGGTCATGTAGACCGACCGCACCATGCCGGAGACCGAGATGCCGCTGTCGGTCCAGAAGGTGTCGTTCTCGATCGAGATGACGGCGTCCTGGACGTGCTTGGGCACCTTGTTGAGGTCGTCCAGGATGACGCGCGGGGTGCCCACCTTGGCGATCAGCGTCTTGCCGTCGCTGTAGTAGATGGCGCTGCCCTCGGACACCGCGGCCGCCTGGGTCGCGGTCGGCAGCGGAACGCTGTTGTACGCGACGATGATCATGCCGAAGACGCCGGCGGCCAGCACGGCGCAGCCCGCCAGGACGATCTTCCAGCTCGGGATGAAGCGCTTCCAGCCCGTGCGGCGCGGCTTGTCGTCGTCATCGTCGAAGTCACGCGGATCCCGCGGGCCACGCCCGCCGGGGCCTTCCGGGCCCCCCGGGCCACCGGGACCGCGGAAACCCCGGCCCGGAGGCCTGCGACGGCGGCCGCCGGTCTGGATCACCTCGACGTCGCCGGCATCGCCGCGGGCGTCGCGGCGGGCGTCGCGGCGGAAGCCGCCGGACGGCATGCCCATCGCCTGGGTGCGCTGCTCGTCCGCGCCGGGACCCCCGGGCCGGCCCCGCCGCCCGGGACCCCCGGGTCCCTGTCACTTATAAACATCTACCAGCCCACGAGACTCGACGTC
>JADGHC010000732.1 GCA_019689655.1 Microbispora sp. | reverse complement strand
GGGCGGAGATCGCGCGGGCCGGGCGGGAGACCGCGCGGGCGGTCTCCCGCGACCTCGGTGCGCCCCGCTCCGCCGTGTCCGGCGGCCCGGTCGCCTGACCGCGTCTCAACCGCCAGACGCGGGCCGCCCGACCAACGCGTGATCGACCGGCCTGTGAACGACCAGCCCGTGAACGACCAGCCCGTGAACGACCAGTCCGTGATCGGCCGGCCCGTGATCGGCCGGCGTGCGGGCGCGGCCCGATGTCCGGGTCCGCCCGGTCTTTCGCCGTCACGCCGCCGCCGGGCACCCTTCACGGCTGATGTACGGCGGCCACCGGGCGGACGCCCACGCGCCGGGTCCCGACGTCCCGCGTCGCCGGGACGGACGGTGATCGGCGTGTCGCCGGGATGGCTCGCGCCCGCGGAACCGCGACCGGCGGACGGGCCCGCGTGCACCCCGTCGCTCGCGGCCCCGCCGCGGCACGCGGTCATCGGGCGGCGGCGGCCTTCAGCGCGCGGAACAGCAGGGCGGTAGAGGCGGCGCCGGGATCCTCGTGCCCGACGCTGCGCGGACCCAGGTAGCTGGCCCGCCCCTTGCGCGCCTGCAGGGGGACCGTCGCCTTGGCGCCCTCCTCGGCCGCGGCGGCCGCCGCCTCGAGTGCCTCCTCCGGCTTCCGCCCGTCCCGTACGGCCTGGTCCAGCGCCTTCACGGCCGGGGCGAGGGCGTCCACCATCGTCTTGTCCCCCTCCGCCGCGGCGCCGAGGCGCTGGACGCCGGACAGGGCCGCGTTCAGGCCCGCGCTCAGCTCGGCCGGGGAGACCTCGGCGGCGTCGCCGAACGCCTTGCCCATCTCCCGGAAGGCGGTGCCGTACAGGGGGCCGGAGGCGCCGCCGACCTTGCGGATGAGTGTGGTGCCGACGAGGACCAGGAGCGCGCCGGGGGTCTGCGGGGACGCGCCGGCCAGCGCCTCCTGCGCGGCGGCGAAGCCCCGGTCGAGGTTGGCTCCGTGGTCGGCGTCGCCGATCGCGGCGTCCAGCTGGGTGAGATGGTCGCGCTGCGCCCGTACGGCGGCGGCGATCTCCTCGATCCAGGCGGCGAAGAACTGGGTGTTCACAAGCGGCTCCAGAGGTCCGGGTGGCGGTCAGCGGCCCCAGCGCAGCGCCGGTGTCTCCACGGGCGCGTCCCAGAGCCGGGTGAGCTCGCCGGTCAGCGAGCACGTCGTCACCGAGAAGCCTTGCATGTCGAGGCTGGTCACGTAGTTGCCGACCAGGCTCCGTACCGCCGTCGCGCCCTTCTCCCGGAGGTACGCCTCGACCTCGGCGAAGACGACGTACAGCTCGATGAGCGGGGTCCCGCCCATGCCGTTGACCAGCACGAGCGTGTCGCCGGACAGCGGCAGGTCGGCGTTGATCGCGTCCATGGCGATACGGACGATCTCCCGGGCCTCCCGCATCGGCGCGCGGGTGCGGCCGGGCTCGCCGTGGATGCCGATGCCGAGCTCGATCTCCGTGTCGCCCAGCTCGAAGGTGGGCTTGCCCGCGGCGGGGACCGTGCAGGGCGTCAGCGCCACCCCGAACGAGCGGCTGCGCTCGTTGACCTCCCGGGCGACCCGCGCCACCTCGGCCAGGGGCGCGCCGGCCTCGGCCATCGCCCCGGTGATCTTCTCCACGAACAGGGTGGCTCCGGTGCCCCGGCGGCCCGCCGTGTAGAGGGAGTCCTGCACCGCCACGTCGTCGTTGACGAGCACGGTCGCCACCTCGACGCCCTCGTCGCGGCTGAGCTCGGCGGCCATCTCGAAGTTGAGCACGTCGCCGGTGTAGTTCTTCACGATGTGCAGCACGCCCGCGCCGCCGTTCACGCCCTTTGTCGCCTCGATGAGCTGGTCGGGGACGGGGGAGGTGAAGATCTCGCCGGGACAGGCCGCGTCGAGCATGCCGTAGCCGACGAAGCCGCCGTGGAGCGGTTCGTGACCCGAGCCGCCGCCGGAGACCAGGCCGACCTTGCCCGGCCGGGGGGCGTCGGCGCGGAAGACGACCCTGTTTTTGACGTCCACGCGGAGCGAGGGGTGCGCCGCGGCGATGCCGCGCAGCGCGTCGGTGACGATGGAGTCGGCGCCGTTGATGAGCTTCTTCACGATGCGGTCCCTACTGCCGTGGTGGTCGTGCTCTCCAGCTTCGTCTTTCCTCGCGAGGCCGCAAGAGCCGGAGGCGGAGGCGGTGAGCCGTGCATGAGACCATCCAGTCAAGAACGTCGTTCGATAATGCCGAACGCGATTCTCTAGAAGTTAAGTCTGGGGAACGCCGCCGTCAAGGGCCGCCCCCACGGCCATGAGAGACCGGGAAGGACGGGTTCAGCTCGTGGGAGGGCGCGGGTTCTCCGCGACCCGGCGGTAGCCGCCCCGGGCCCGGACCGCGAAACGCACGCCGATGGCGATGGCCGCACAGCACAGCACGATCGCCAGTAGCACGGCGGTGCCGTAGTCGTCGGGCGTTCCGGCGCTCCAGCCGCGGAACGGCAGGTAGATCGCGGCGAAGGTCAGCGGTCCCGCCACGATCGAGGCCAGGCCGCGCGTGCGGGTGTACGCGACGATGATGGCCAGCC
>JADGHC010000071.1 GCA_019689655.1 Microbispora sp. | reverse complement strand
AGACGGGCACACGGCAGAAGACCGGCGCACGACGGAGAACCGGCGGGCGACGCCGGACCCCCGTCCCACGGCCGGCGCCAACACCGGCGGTACGGCGGGAGGCGTGGGCGACATCACCCTGCCCGACCAGGGGCAGAGCCAGGCCACCGCTCACCCGGGCGAGACCGGGCGGCCGGGCGACACGAGCCGCGCGACGCCCGAGCCGGGGAAGCCGACGATCGTGCTGCCGCCGCCCGCGATGCCGCACGACCATGCGAAGCGCACCGCCGGCGATGCGGCGGACGCGACCGCCCGCGCGACACCGGCCCCGCACACGACGGACCCCGGTGGCACCGCGGCCGGCGGTGCGGAGACCGGGGAACGGCAGGACGGGCTCGTCCTCGCCGACTATCTGGCGGCTTCGACGCTGGCGGCGGCCGGGCTGCTGGCGCTGCTCGGCCGCCGGCGGCGGGAGCAACTGTGGCGCCGGGCCTTCGGACGGCGCATCGCCCGGCCGCGCGGGGACGCCGCCGAGGCGGAGGTCGCCATCCGCCTCGGCGCCGACGCCCCCGGCAGCCGCATGCTCGACATCGGCCTGCGCCTGCTCGGCCGCCTGCTCGCCGACGCGGGCCGGCGTCCCCCGACGATCTACGCCGCCCACCTGTCCAACCGGGGTCTCGACCTGTGGATCCACCCGGCCGAGCCGGACGCGCCCGAGCCGTGGGAGTCCTGCGACGACGGGCAGGTCTGGCGCCTGCCGGCCCACGAGGGACGGCGCATCGACGAGCACGCCCTGGCCGGGACGCCCGCGCCGTACCCGGGGCTGGTCTCGCTCGGCACCGACCAGGGCGGCCGGGTCCTGGTCGATCTGGAGGCCGCCCACGGCGTGATCGCGATCACCGGTGCGCACACCGTCGCCGCCCTGTCGGCGCTCGCCGTCGAACTGGCCACCAACCGGTGGTCCGACGACATGAAGATCACGCTCGTCGGCTTCGGCGAGGAGCTGACCCTGCTCGCCCCCGAACGGATCAAGACGGCGGGCAGCCTGGCCGAGGTGCTGCCCGAGTTCGAAGAGCGCCCCCGATACGACGGCGACGTGCTGACCGGCCGGGTCCACGGCCGCGTGCCCGACCCCGCCTACACCCCGCATTACCTCCTGTCGGCGATCCAACCCGACGAGGACGAGGCACGCCGCCTGGCGCTGCTCGGCAAGGGCACGCGTACGGCGAGCGGCTTCGTGATCGCGGGGGAGGTGCCGCACGCCACCTGGACGTGGGAGGTCACCGAGGACGGCCGGGCCCGCATCGACGCGCTGGGGCTGGACATCCGGGCTCATCTGCTGCCGCGCCGGCACTACGACGCCGTGATCAGCCTGTTCCGCACGGCCCGGGAGCAGGAGGGCGAGCCGCTCACCCCGGTGCTGGAGCGGCTGAGCGAGGAGCCGCCCTCGATCGAGGTGCGCATTCTCGGCCCGATCGAGATCAGCCCGGCCAAGCCGCTGGAGGAGGGCCGGGCGGCGCTCGCCCACGAGCTCGTCGTCTACCTGGCCACGCACCCGGACGGGGTCCACCCCGCCGTCCTGGCCGGGGTGCTGTGGCCGCGCGGCGTGCAGCTCGCGGTGCGCGACGCCACGATCGCGCGGGTCGCCGAGTGGCTGGGACGCGACTCCCAGGGACGCCCCCACCTGTTCGTCGACCAGTCCGGGCGGTTGCGGCTCGGCCCGGAGATCCGTACGGACTGGCAGTTGTTCCAGGACCTCGTACGGCAGGCCAGTGAATGGGCCGCCGCCAAACCGGACGCCGCCGGCTCCGGCACCGCCCACTCCGGCACCACCGGGCTCGGCGCCGGTGACATGGAGGCCGACCTGCTGGAGCGCGCGCTGCGGCTGGTGCGCGGCCCGCTGCTGAACGGCAGGCCGCCCGACCGGTACGCCTGGCTGGCGGCCGACCCGCTGGAGTACGACGTGACGGCCTGGGTGGCGGACGCCGCCCACGCGCTGTGCGAGATACGGCTGGCCCGTCACGATCCCCACGGCGCGGTGGCGGCGGCCCGGATGGGGCTGCTGCTCGCGGCCGACGACGAGGGGTTGTGGCGCGACCTGCTCCGGGCGGCGCACGCCACCGGGGAGCCCGTCCGGCTGCGGGCGGTCGTCGACGGCCTGCTGCGCCGGGCCGCGTCCCACCCGTACGGCGGCGGGATGGCGCCGGAGACGGAGGCGCTCATCGACGAGCTGTTGCCCGACTGGCGGCGCACCGTCTCCCCCGACCTCAGAAACGCGACGCGACGTCGAACCCAACGTCTTGCCTGATCGGAGCCCCAATGCCAGGGACATCCCCCTCCGAATCATGCCGATCCGCATATAGCGCCGGCTCGTCGGCCCTTTCCGCGGTGGAGGATCGCGCACCGCGGAGACGCCCCTCGCCGCGTCCGGCGCTTTCCACGGTGGTGGCCGCGCTGCTCGCCTCGGCCGCCACGTCGCTGCTTTCCGCTTGCGCCGCGCCGGACGCCGGCCGCGGCTTCACCCCGGGCGGCGGCGCCGCGCCGGTCGCGGTGACGACGGCCGGGACGCCCGGCCCGCGATCGGGCACCGAGACCATCACGGCGGCGCCCGGACTGACGATCGAGATCGAGTGGCCGGACGAGCCCGACCCGAAGCGGTCGGGTGCGATCAAGGCATTCGCCGACGACTTCACGGCCCAGTGGCGGGCGGTCGGCACCCTCGGCGAGGACCGCTCGTGGGTGAAGGGGATCGACGCCAAGTCGCCCGCCTTCATGGACGCCCTCAAGTGGGTGCAGGACTTCCTCCGCGACAAGCACTCGGCCCGGGGCGTCGCCCGGCTGTACGGCCTGCGGGTGCCCGCCATGGTGGGACGCGGGGCGGAAGTCGACGGCTGTGTCGACGTGACCGGCCTGCGGGTGACCGATCGGCACGGCACCCCGCTCGCCCGGCAGCCCGAGTGGGTCAAACGCCCGCGGGCGGTCTACCTGCAGGCGGCCGGCCTGGGACACGGCGACGACGGGGTCTGGCGGATCCGGTTCTACCGCTACGCCGAATATCCGGACGAGCTCGCGAAGGAGTGCCTGCGATGAGGACCGTCGTCGTGACATCCCTGCTGGCGGGGGCCGTCCTCGTGATGTCCGCGCCGCCCGCGGCCGCCGACCCGCACGGCGAGACGTTCCAATCGGGAAACACGGCCGGCATCAAGCTGGTCAACTCCAACGTCGTGCTGTCCGGCAACGGGCTCGGCGGCAAGAGCGACGGCTACCACATGCCCCGCCCGTGCTGGTACGAGCCGAGCGGGTCGGCCGAGTATGTGCGAAGCGTCCAGGCGCGGCAGAAGAAACAGGCGGTCGACGCGGGACTGGACTACGACGTGGACATGTCCGAGTTCGGCGACAAGATCGACGAGAAGGGGCAGTGGTGGGGCATCGCCTACGACGGCACTCCGGCGGGACTCGCCTGTGCCTCCCAGATGGACCCGCTCGTATGGGTGCCCGAGGGCACCACCCCCGCCGGGGGCATCACGCTGGAGCAGCTCATGCAGATCGCCCGGGCCGCGCTGACCGTGCCCGAGCCCAAGATCAAGCTGAGCCCGGACGCCAAGAGCTACGTCAACCTGGGCACGTGGGTGTGGCTGGACGGAGCCGAGGCGGCGCCCCGGTCCGTCACCGCCACGCTGCCGGGAGTCATGTCCGCCACCGTCACGGCGACGCCGGCTCGTCTCGAGATCAAGTCCGGCACCAGTGACGACCGCGCCGACGTGTACGACGCGGGCTGCGGCGCCACCGGCAAGCCGTACGTGAAGGGCGCCGACAAGGACGGGACCGCCACACCCGAGTGCGGCGTCGTCTACCGGCACTCCTCGGCCGACCAGCCGGGCAAGGTCTACACGCTCACCGTGACGAGCGTCTGGAACGTCGCCGGCACCGGCAACCAGGGTGGCCAGGCCGTCCCGTACGCCTACGACCCCATCCAGGTCTCGGCGAGCAGGGACGTGCCCGTCGGCGAGGTCCAGAGCATCGTCAAGCGGTGATCCGCTTTTCCGGCCGGGCTCGCCCGAGGCGCGACGGGGTCTCCACCGCGAGCGAACGCCGGGAAACGGGTGGTACGGGCCTTTCGCCGTGTCGTGCCCGCCGGCGAGCGATGCGGCACGATCCGGCTCCGGGACTCAAGCGGCCCGGGCGCGCAGAGCGCTCACTCACCGGCGGCCGCTGAAGACCGACCGGGTGGCTCCCATCACGCGCGGGACTCGTGGGCGAGGAGCCACTGCTTGACCGGCGTGCCGTAGTAGTAGCCGCCGTAGCCGCCGGTCGCGGGCAGCACCCGGTGACACGGCACGAACGGCGCGATCAAGTTCTGCGCGCAGGCCGATCCCGCGGCCCGCGCGGCCGTCCTGGGCAGCCCCGCCTTCTCCGCGAGCTGCGCGTACGACACGGTGGTCCCGGCGGGCACGGCGCGCAGCGCCGCGTACAGGCGTTGCCGTGTGGGAGTGCCGGGCTGCTCGGCCGGGACCCGGTCGAGCGCGTCGAGCTTGCCGTCGAGGTACTCCCGTAC
This sequence comes from Microbispora sp., assembly GCA_019689655.1. GTDB lineage: Bacteria > Actinomycetota > Actinomycetes > Streptosporangiales > Streptosporangiaceae > Microbispora. The sequence goes on along the minus strand of JADGHC010000071.1, from coordinate 11,708 downwards.
GGCCTCGGCGGCGTCGCCGAGGTCGCCCTCCCGGAGGGGAAGCGCCCGCAGGGACGGCGAGAGCCGGGCGAACATCTCGCGCGGGTCGGCGGTGAACCCGGCGGCGACGAGCACGCCGTCGCGGGCGAGCAGGGAGAGCGGGCCCACCGGAGTGGGCAGGGTCTGCGTGAGGATCATGACGGGTCGCGTCCTTCCGGGTGAGACGTTCGAGGTGCGGGGCCGCCGGAGCACGTGGCGGCTTCGGCGCGGTGGGGACGACAAGCTCAGGTGGTGGAGGCGTGGTGCCACAGGTGGAACGCGGCGTACGCGCGCCAGGGCCGCCACCGTTCGGCCTCGTCCGCGGCGATGCCGAGCCGTTCCATCGTCCTGCGCAGCACGAGATCGCCCTCGGGCCACGCGTCCGGGTCGCGCAGCGCACGCAGCGCGATGTAGCCGGCCGTCCACGGGCCGATGCCGGGGATCTTCAGCAGCCTCGCGGTGGTGTCGGCGGGGTCGCCCGCGCCGTCGAGGTCGATCTCGCCGGAGGCGACCGCCTCGGCCAGCGCCCTGATCGTGGCGATCCTCCGGGTGGTGAGCCCGAGGCCGTCCAGATCGGCGGCGGCCAGCCGGTCGGCGGTGGGGAACAACAGCGGAACCCGCCCCGCCTTCGCCGCACCTGCGTCGCATGCCGCCATACCGGCCACGCCGACCGGGGCACGGGCGTCGCACGCCACCACACCGGCCACGTTGACCCGCACACCGGCGTCGCACCCCGCCATATCGGGCACGCTGACCTGCACACCGGCGCCGCACGCCGCCACACCGGGCGAGCCGTCCGGCTGCGCCGCGTTCCGCGATCCGGCGGCGTCGCCGTCCTCCCGAGTCGCCGGGACGGCGGGGACGCCGGCCCGGGCGGCGATGCGGCCGAGCAGGGTACGGGCCCCGGCCACCGAGATCTGCTGCCCGACGATCGCCCGGACCGCCAGCTCGAACCCGTCGTACGCTCCCGGCACCCGCAGCCCGGGACGGGCCGCGACCAGCGGGGCGAGCGACGTCGAGCCGAGGACCTCCAGCACCGCCCCGGGGTCGGCGTCGAGGTCGAGCAGGCGGCGGCAGCGCGCCACCAACCGGGAGAGCCGGTGCGTCTCGGTCGTCTGCACCGTGAGCCGGATGTGCCCGGCGGCGGGCCGCAACGTGATCGAACCGCCGGGGACGGCTCGCGTGTAGGCCGCCACCTCGTCCCCCGACCAGCAGACCGCCTCCACCGAGGGGATCGCCCGCGCGGCGAGGAAACGCAGCACCGCCTGCGCGTCGTACGGCTCCCGGTGGCCGAGCCGCAGGGTCAGGCCGGTCGTGAGGGCCGCCGGGCTCCTGCGCACCGGCCCGTTGGTCTTGCGCAGCTCTCCGGGCGCGAAGCCGTACGACTCCTTCATGGCCGCGTTGAACTGGCGTACGCTGCCGAACCCCGCGGCGAACGCGACATCGGTGATCGGCAGGGTGGTCTCGGTCAGCAGTTGCTTGGCCAGCAGCAGCCGCCGGGTGCGGGCGACGGCGAGCGGTCCGGTGCCGAGTTCGGCGGCGAACAGACGGTGCAGGTGCCGCTCGGTCACGTGCAGGCGGCGGGCCAGCCCGGCGACGCCGGACTCGTCGGCCACGCCGTCGTCGATCAGCCGCAGCGCACGCCCGACCAGGTCGGCGCGTACGTCCCAGCCGGGATCGCCGGGGCTGAGCTCCGGACGGCAGCGGCGGCACGGCCGGAACCCGGCGGCCTCGGCCGCGGCGGCGTGGCGGTAGAAGCGGACGTTGGACCGTGCGGGGGTACGGGCGGGGCAGATCGGGCGGCAGTAGATGCCGGTGGTGGTGACCGCCGTGTAGAAACGCCCATCGAAGCGGGGATCCCGGGCGGACACGGCGCGGTAGCACGCCTCGAAATCGAGCTGTCGTGTGGTCACGCACACGACGTTATGCGCTGGCCACCGATGCGGACTGGCGGAAATCGGACGTGGCCGTCAGGGGCCCGGCAGAGCGCTCTCGCCCGGGCAAGAGCGCTCTGCGCAGGGGTGCTCACCGGAGCGCCGTCACCCGCGCGAGAGTGCCGCGCTTGCGCAAGCGCGTGATCGCCTGCGCAAGAACGCCGTTACTTGCTGGAGATGCCGACCCCAAGGTCGAACTCGCGGTAGACCCGGGCCCAGAAGCCGTCGCGCAGCCACACACGGGCCTCCGGGTAGGGCCGGAGGGAGTGGCCGAGCTCCTTTTCCGCCTCGATGAGCAGCTCGGTGTCGATCACCGTGGGCAGCAGCGGCCCCGGCAGCAGGTCGCGGATGTTGTCCCGGCCGCGGGTCAGTATCCACTTCTGTGCCACATGCTCGCCGACCTCCTCCACGCGGGGCCGGCCGGGGCCGAGCTTGGCGATCTGCCCGGCAGTCTTGGGCGGCGCGGGCTTGGCCGTACGGCCCGCGAAGACCTGGGCGGGCGACGGCGTGGGCGGCACGGGCACGGGCACCGGAGCACGTGTGAAGAAAGGACGCAGGAAATCAGCGCTCAGGATCTCGACAGTGTCCGACTCCCAGACCAGCCGCTCGGCCTGGTTGGTGCCGAACGGCGGCTCGACCCCCCACAAATGGATCCGCACGCCGTACGCCTGCGCGGCCTCCACGGCGGGCACCATGTCCTCGTCTCCGGCGATCAGCACGGTGTCACTGACGGCATGGTGGCGGGCGAGCGCTTCGAGATCGCTGCGGATCTGCGCGTCCACCCCTTTCTGCTGGCCACGGGCGTTCAGGTTTCCCAGTCGCACTTTGACCCAGGGAAGCTGGGCGATCACACGCTGATCCACAGTGGGCACACGGTCACGTGCGGCGTCGTACCAATAGACACGCAACAGCTCACCCGGGATGCGCTCCAGCGCGTGCTTCTGCAGCGCCTGGATCAACTCGTCCGCGGCGACGCGGTACTCCTTACGCTCCTTCGCGCCTAACAGAACTTCACCGGCGGCCGCGTAGAGGTAACCAACGTCCACAAGAACGGCATACTTGGCGGCAATGCCATGTGCGCTGAAGTCCGGGATGGCCATGGTGTCCTCCAGGACTCGTCACTAGATGATCGGCTGACTATATCCCCCCGCTTTCTAGATAGTCCCAACTCTTGAGCCAGTTGACACCCGGTTCCGCCGAGTAATCGGTCCCCGGCGTCGGAAGATGCCGCTCAGCGGCCCGGGTAGAAGGCCCGGCGCCAGGCTCCGGGGCCGTGCGGGAGCCCCAGGCGCAACCGATGTGCCGGGTTTCTCCAGTTTCCCGTGGTCACCGGTGGTGACGGCCGGGTGCCGCCCGCCGCCCGGGCCGTCAGGACGGCGACGAGGGCGGCGGTCTCCTCGGGGGTGGCGTCCCCCCTGACGACGCTGAGGTACGGCTCGCGGTCGCTCACAGTGGAATGTTCCCGTGCTTCTTCGGGGGCAGCGTGGCCCGCTTGTTGCGGAGGGCGCGCAGCGCGCGGACGATCTGGACCCGGGTGTCCGAGGGGCGGATGACCGCGTCCACGTAGCCGCGCTCGGCCGCCAGATAAGGGTTGGCCAGCGTGTCCTCGTACTCGCGGATGAACCGGGCCCGCGCGGCGTCGGGGTCGTCGGCGGCGGCCAGTTCGCGCCGGTAGAGGATGTTGACCGCGCCCTGCGCCCCCATCACGGCGATCTGGGCGGTCGGCCAGGCGAGGTTGATGTCCGCGCCGAGGTGCTTGGACCCCATGACGTCGTAGGCCCCGCCGTACGCCTTGCGGGTGATGACGGTGACCAGCGGCACGGTCGCCTCGGCGTAGGCGTACAGCAGCTTGGCGCCGCGCCGGATGATGCCGTTCCACTCCTGGTCGGTGCCCGGGAGGAAGCCCGGCACGTCGACGAAGGTCAGCACCGGGATGTTGAAGGCGTCGCAGGTGCGCACGAACCGGGCGGCCTTCTCCGACGCGGCGATGTCGAGCGTCCCGGCGAGGCTCATCGGCTGGTTGGCGACGACGCCCACCGAGCGCCCCTCGACCCGGCCGAAGCCGACCAGGATGTTCGGCGCGAAGCCCGCGTGGAGCTCCAGGAACTCGCCGTCGTCGAGGACGCGCTCGATCACGGTGTGCATGTCGTACGGCTGGTTGGCCGAGTCGGGGATCAGCGTGTCGAGCTCGCGGTCCTCGTCGGTCGTCTCCAGGTTCGCCTCGACGTCGAAGACCGGCGGGTCGTCCATGTTGTTGGACGGCAGGTACGACAGCAGCGCCTTGGCGAAGTCGAGGCAGTCCTGCTCGTCGGACGCCTCGTAATGGGCGACGCCGGAGCGTGAGCCGTGCGTGTGCGCGCCGCCCAGCTCCTCGAACGTCACCTCCTCGCCGGTCACGGTCTTGATGACGTCGGGTCCGGTGATGAACATGTGCGACTTCTCCCGCACCATCAGGACGAAGTCGGTCAGCGCGGGGGAGTACACGGCGCCGCCCGCGCACGGGCCCATGATCAGCGAGATCTGCGGCACCACGCCGGAGGCGTGCACGTTGCGCTTGAAGATCTCGGCGTACAGGCCGAGGGAGACCACGCCCTCCTGAATGCGCGCCCCGCCCGAGTCGTTGATGCCGATCACCGGGCAGCCGGTCTTGAGCGCGTGGTCCATCACCTTGACGATCTTCTCGCCGAAGACCTCGCCCAGCGAGCCGCCGAACACGGTGAAGTCCTGCGCGAACACCGCGACCGGCCGGCCGTCCACCGTGCCGTACCCGGTCACGACGCCGTCGCCGTACGGGCGTTCGCGGTCGAGGCCGAAGGCGGTCGCCCGGTGCCTGGCCAGCTCGTCGAACTCCACGAAGGAGCCCTCGTCCAGGAAGGCCGCCAGCCGTTCGCGGGCGGTCATCTTGCCCTTGGCGTGCTGCTTTTCCACCGCCCGCCGGGACCCGGCGTGGGCCGCCGCGCTCAGCCGGCGCTCCAGGTCGGCGATCTTGCCGGCGGTGGTGTGGATGTCGATCTCGTGGGCGCGTTCGGCGCTCATCGCCCGCTCACCGTTCCTCGTATGTTCAGCGGCCCGCGGGCCCCGCACGTCGCTCCGGGTCGCGTCGAATCCATGGCCGACAGGGTAACCAGGTCGCCGCCGAGTGGTCGCGCCGGGTCGCGCCGGGCCGGGGGCTGCTTGCGGCAGGTGAGGAACGGGGGGCACATCCCGATCGTTCGGATCTACGACGGGTTGAGACACGTGGGGGCTTCATGGCGGACGCCGTACGTACGCACGGGTTGTTCAAGCGCTTCGGGCCGCAAGTGGCGGTCGGCGGGGTGGACTTGGTGGTGCCGAAGGGCAGTTTCGCCGGCCTGGTCGGGCCCAACGGCGCGGGCAAGACGACGACCTTGAGCATGGTCACCGGGCTGCTGCGGCCGGACGGCGGGCGTATCGAGATCGACGGCCGCGACGTGTGGGCCGACCCCGTCGCCGTCAAGGCGAACATCGGGGTGCTGCCCGAGGGCCTGCGGCTGTTCGAACGGCTGTCCGGCCGGGAGCTGCTGATGTACGGCGGCCAGTTGCGCGGCATCCCCCTGGACGAGGTCGTCCGGCGCGCCGACGAGCTGCTCAGGGTCATGGACCTGGTCGAGGCGCAGGACAAGCTGGTGGTCGACTACTCCACCGGCATGCGCAAGAAGATCGGCCTGGCGGCGGCGCTGCTGCACAACCCGCGCGTGCTGTTCCTCGACGAGCCGTTCGAGGGCGTGGATCCGGTCTCCGCCAACACGTTGACCGAGGTGCTTCGCCGATACACCGCCTCCGGCTCCACCGTCGTGTTCTCCAGCCATGTGATGGATCTGGTCGAGCGATTGTGCGACTGGGTGTCGGTGATGAACGGGGGGCTCGTCGTCGCGCAGGGCCCGATCGACGAGGTACGGCGGGGCCGCTCGCTCAACGAGGCGTTCCTCGACCTCGTCGGCGTGCGCGGGAACGGGGAGGACGGCCTGTCGTGGCTCGGAGCGCCGGCATGACCTGGCTGTTCGTCCGGCTCAAGCTCAGCCTGCTGCGCGGGGGTCTGCGCGGCGACGCCGGCAGGCAGGTCGGCTTCGCCTTCTCGGTGGCCGCCGCGTTCCTCGCCGCCGTCGCCGGGTTCGGGTTGCTGTCGCTGATCCGGCTCGCGCCGTACGGCGTCGCCGTCGATCTCGTGTCGGCGGCGTTCGCGATGTTCGCCGCCGGGTGGATCGTCGTGCCGCTGATGGCGTTCGGGCTGGACGAGACGCTCGACCCGGCCCGGCTCGCGCTGTTCCCGCTGACCACCCGGCAGCTCGCCACCGGCATGCTCGCCGCGTCGGCCGCCGGGCCGTGGCCGCTCGCCTCGCTGGCCGCGCTGTGCGGAGGGGTGGTCGCGCTCGCCCACGGGGTCGGCGGGGTGCTGCTCGGGGTGCCCGCGGTGATCCTCCAGTTCGCCTTCTGCCTCACGGCCTCCCGCCTGGTCACCACCGCGCTGTCCGGCGCGCTGCGCAGCCGCAGGGGACGTGACCTGCTCGCGGTGGCCGCGATCTTCGGCGTGCTGCTCGTCCAGGTGCCGAACCTGCTGCTCAACCGGGGGCTGTCGGGCGACCCCACGCGCATCCTGGCCGCCGCCGGGGAGGTCCTGCGGTGGACGCCGCCGGGGCTGGCCGCGCACGCGATCGCCGACGGCGGGCTCATCGGGGTCGCCGAGCTGATCGTCGTCGCGATGTCGGTCGTCGTCGTGGCCTGGCTGTGGATCGCCGCGTTGCGGTACGCGCTGGTGCGGCCCGACTCCTCCAACCGGGGCGGCGCCTCCGTCCGCCGTTCCCCAACCGGCCGGTTCCTGCCCGGCGGCCTGCTCGGCGCCGTGGTCGCCAAGGAGCTGAAGTACGCCAGGCGGGAGCCGCGGGCCCGGGTCAACTGGATCAGCGCGGTCTTCGTGAGCGCGGTCTTCATGTTCTCCCTGCGGGGTCCGGCCGGTGCGGCGGGGACGTGGGCCGCGGTCGGTCCCGTCTGCCTGGCGGCCGTGGTGATCGGGCTGCAGGCGGCCAACTCCTTCGGCATCGACGGCAGGTCGCTGTGGATGAACGCGGTGGCGTTCTCCACCCCGCGCGACCTGCGCACCGATCTGGCCGGGCGGCACCTGGCCATGGCGGTCGTCGCGGTGCCGCTGCTCGCGCTCGCGTCGCTGGCCGCCGCCCTGGCGGCGGGAAACGCCGCGTGGGCTCTGGTCGCCGCGCCCACCGCGTGGGGCGTGCTCGGCGTCGCCGTCGGCATCGGCTCGATCACCAGCGTGACCGTGCCGTACACCTATCCGGAACGGTTGAACGCCTTCGCCGGCGCCGCTCCCGGGCAGGGCGGGCAGGCGTTCGCCGCCTCCTTCGTCACGATGCTCGTCACCGGCGTGCTCGTGCTCCCGATCGTGCTGCCCGTCCTGCTGGGGTCGGGCTGGTGGGCCGTGCTCGCCGTGCCGTACGGCCTGGCGGCCGCCTGGGCGGGTCGCCGCGTCGCCGCGAAGATCGGTTCCGCACGCTTCCCCGAGCTCCTCGCCGCCGTCTCCCGGCCCACCTGACCCTCCCTGCGTGAGACCGGCCGCTACGACCCGGCCCCGGGCCGGGGCGGTCGCGGCCGCCGGTGCGCGACCCTCCTGATCTGCGTGTTCTCAGTGGTCTAGTCCAATTGGTGAGACCGCCCTCGGGCGTCCGAGCGTGATTCGCTAGCCTTCGAAACATGGCCGCCATCGCTCCTGCCGAACGACACAACGCCGTAGCGGAGATGCCGGACGAACTCCGCGCCGACGTGCGCTTACTGGGTGAACTTCTGGGTCAGGTGATCGCCGAACACGGCGGCCCCGACCTCCTCGCGGACGTGGAACGCCTCCGCAAAGCGGTGATCGCGGCCCGGCGTCAGGAGACGACGGCCGACGAGGTCGCGGCCCTCGTGGCCGGGTGGCCCGTCGAGCGTGCCGTACAGATCGCCAGGGCCTTCACCTGCTACTTCCACCTCGCCAACCTCGCCGAGGAGCACTACCGGATCCGCACCCTGCGGCAGCGGGACAAGGACGGCGTGCCGCTGCGCGAGTCCCTGGCGGAGGCGGTGGAGCGGCTGCGCGGGGACGAGCGGCTCCAAGACCTGATCGACGGGCTGGAGTTCCGGCCCGTGCTCACCGCCCACCCCACGGAGGCGCGGCGGCGCGCGATCGTCACCGCCATCCAGCGGATCAGCGCCCAGCTCGACGCCTACAACGCCCCCGGCCGCGGGGCCGCCGAGCGGGAAGAGGCCCGCCGGCGGCTGCTCGAGGAGATCGACATCCTGTGGCGGACCGCCCAGCTCCGGCACACCAAGCTCGACCCGCTGGACGAGGTCCGTACGGCGATGGCGGTGTTCGACGAGACGCTGTTCCGTACGGTGCCGCAGATCTACCGCTCGCTCGACGCGGCGCTCGCGCCCGGCACCGGGACCCGGGAGCCGCTGGCCAAGGCGTACATCCGCTACGGAAGCTGGATCGGCGCCGACCGCGACGGCAACCCCAACGTCACCGCCAAGGTGACCAGGGAGGCCATCCAGATCCAGGCCGAGCACGTGCTGATCGCGCTGGAGAACGCCGCCACGCGGATCGGCAGGTCGCTGACCCTCGCCAACGTCTTCACTCCGGCCTCCGCCGAGCTGCGCGCGGCGCTCGCCCAGGCCGAGGACGACCACCCCGACCTGGTGTCGGAGATGGCCACCCGCTCGCCGCGTGAGCCGCACCGCCAGTGGCTGATGTTCGTGGCGGCCAGGATCGCCGCGACCCGCCGCCGCGACCTCGACCTCGCCTACCGCGGGCCGGCGGAACTGCTCGCCGACCTGCGGCTCGCGCAGAACTCGCTGCGCGAGGCCGGTGCCGTACGGCAGGCGTACGGCGAGCTGCAGCACTTGATCTGGCAGGTCGAGACGTTCGGCTTCCACCTGGCGGAGCTGGAGGTGCGCCAGCACTCCGCGGTCCACGAGGCGGCGCTGAAGGAGATCGCCTCCGGCACGCTCTCGGAGCGCACCGAGGAGGTCCTGGCCACGATCCGGGTGATCGGCTGGATCCAGGAGCGCTTCGGCGTGGCCGCCTGCTCCCGCTACATCGTCTCGTTCACCCGCTCGGCCGACGACGTCGCGGCGGTGTACGAGCTGGCCCGGCACGCCCTGGGCGAGCGCGCCCCGGTGCTCGACGTGGTCCCGCTGTTCGAGTCGGGCGAGGACCTGGACAACTCCGTCGCCGTACTGGACGGCATGATCAACCTGGAGCCCGTACGCCGGCGGCTCGCCGAGAACGGGCGGCGCATGGAGGTCATGCTCGGCTACTCCGACTCGGCCAAGGAGCTCGGCCCGGCGGCGGCCACCCTGCGCCTGTACGACGCGCAGGCGGCGCTGGCGGCGTGGGCCGCGGCCAACGACATCAAGCTCACGCTCTTCCACGGCCGGGGCGGCGCGCTCGGCCGGGGCGGCGGACCGGCCAACCGCGCCGTGCTCGCCCAGGCCCCCGGCTCGGTCGCCGGCCGGTTCAAGGTCACCGAGCAGGGCGAGGTCATCTTCGCCCGGTACGGCCACTCCGCGATCGCCAAGCGGCACATCGAGCAGGTCACCAACGCCGTGCTGCTCGCGTCCACCTCGGCGGTGGAGTCGAGCACGGCCGCCGCGGCGGCGAAGTTCCGCGGGCTGGCCGACACGGTGGCCACGGCCTCCGAGCGCGCCTACCGCGCGCTGACCGAGGCCCCGGGCTTCCCCGAGTGGTTCGCCCTGGTCAGCCCGCTTGAGGAGATCGGCTCGCTGCGGCTCGGCTCCCGCCCGGCGCGGCGCGGCCTCGGCGCGCCCCGCTCCCTGGACGACCTGCGGGCCATCCCCTGGGTGTTCGCCTGGGCCCAGACGCGGGTCAACCTCCCCGGCTGGTACGGCCTGGGCAGCGGCCTGGCCGCCGTGGTGACCGACGGTGGCATGGCCGAGCTGCGCGCGGCTTACCAGGAGTGGCCGCTGTTCGCCGTGATGCTGGACAACGCGGAGATGTCGCTGGCGAAGACCGACCGGTCCATCGCCTCCCGCTACCTGGCGCTGGGCGGCCGGGCCGACTTCGCCGAGCAGGTCCTGGAGGAGTACGACCTGACCAGGCGGCTGGTGCTGGAGGTGACCGGCCACACACGGCTGCTGGAGAACCGGCGGGTGCTGTCGCGGGCCGTGCAGCTGCGCGACCCGTACGTGGACGCGCTCAGCCACCTCCAGCTCCGGGCCCTTTCGGCGCTGCGGGCGCCCGGCGACCTGTCGGAGGAGGAGCGCGAGCGGCTGTCCACGCTGCTGCTGCTCAGCGTGAACGGCGTCGCGGCCGGCCTGCAGAACACCGGCTGACGACGGCGTTCCGGACGCCCGGATTCCGGGCGTCCGGCGCCGGGATCATCGCGCCGCTGGGCGGATGGATCGCCCTATCCGGCCCGGGTGGCGCGATCACCGGGATCACCTCGCCCGGCGTGGGCGGCGGGATCACTGTTCGGGATCATCTCGTCCGGGGTTGAGCGGAGGGACCGCAGTGACCGCCCATCGGATGGAATCACCTCGCTCGGCGCCGCGGGGATCGGCCGGGGGTGAGCGCAGGGACCGCCGGGCCCGGCCCGGTGGGCGGAACCACCTCGCCCGGCGCCGCGGGGATCGGCCGGGGGAAACGCGGGGTGTCAGGCCGTCTCGGCCGGCTGCTCGACGTCGATCCGCTCCGGGCAGGCGTAGATGTTGAAACGCTCCCCGCGCAGGAACCCCACGAGCGTGATGCCGAACTCGCGCGCGAGATCGACGGCGAGCGAGGACGGCGCGGACACGGCGCAGACGATCTGGATCCCGGCGCTCGCGGCCTTCTGCATGATCTCGTAGCCGACCCGGCCGCTGACCAGCAGGACGTGCCGGTCGATGGGGGTCCGGCCGCCGAGCAGCGCCCAGCCGATCAGCTTGTCCACGGCGTTGTGCCGTCCCACGTCCTCCCGCACCGCCAGGAGCGTGCCGTCGGGCGTGAACAGGCCCGCCGCGTGCAGCCCGCCCGTCTTGCCGAACACCCCCTGAGCCTCCCGCAGCCGGTCCGGCAGGCCGTACAGGGTCGTGGCGGACACCGCGACCGGCGGGCGCGCGGCCGGCACCGGGCAGCGGTCGCGCAGGGCGTCGAGGCTGGCCGTGCCGCAGACGCCGCACGCGCTCGACGTGAGGAAGTTCCGGGCCCGGGCGCCGAGATCGGGCAGCCGGGAGGCGGTCAGCCGCACGGTCACGGTGTTGTAGCGCGCCTCGGGGTCCAGGTCCTCGTCGGTGCAGTAGCCGATGGCGGCGATGTCACCGGGACCGGCGATGCCCTCACCGTGCAGGAATCCCGCCGCGAGCTCGAAGTCCGCGCCCGGCGTCCGCATCGTGATCGCCACCGTACGGCTCTCGCCGCCGGCCAGCAGCCGGATCTCCAGCGGTTCCTCCGTGGCGAGGTCGTCACGCCGGTCGTGTACGGCCGATCCGGACACCCTCCGGATCCGCGACCGCGTGACGGGGCCCAGACGGGCAGGGAGCCGCGCCGCGCCGTCCCGTTCCATGTGCTTCCTCCTCGGCGGCATGGCTGCCGTTCCTTCCGGTATGCAGCCTGCCACGCCCCGTCTCGGCCGTCGCCCCCGGGTGGGGCGGGGTCGCGCGTGGTACGGGTGGGCCGGTCTCGTGGCGGGAGCCCTCGCGGCCCGCAGGTCACGCGGCGGGGCCCGATAGCCTGGGCGCGTGCCCGACTCGCCG
>JADGHC010000731.1 GCA_019689655.1 Microbispora sp. | reverse complement strand
CCCCCCCCCCCCCCGCCCCCCCCCGCCGCCGAGGCGTGGTTCTCCGGCCGCCGGAAGCTCCGCCTCGTCATTTTCGAACTTCACGCCGTATCGCCCCGGCCGCCGGAAGCTCCGCGTACTCCGCCGTGCTCGACCTTTTCGAGCTTCAGGCCGTAACGCTCCGGCCGCCGGCCTGCTGCGCCCCCGGAGAAATTCCGCGGCAGCCGATACCGCGCTGTGGTCCTTCCGCCCGCCCCGTGCCCTCACGTGTGGCCGGATCGCACCCGCTCCAGCGCGACGCCGGCCTCCTCGACGCGTTGGCGGGCCGTGCGGGCGGCGCGTTCGGCGTTCGTCTCCTCGCGGCGGGCGACCTCCAGCCGGTGTTCGGCCGCCTTCAGCTTGTCTTTCGCCTTGACCAGCTTGGCCGTGAGCGTGTCGACCTTGGCCGTGCGCCGTTCGTGCTCTCGCTCGGCCTCGGCCCGTTCGGCCTCCCAGTCGGCACGGGCTCGCTCCGCCTCCCGCGCCGCCCGCTCGGCCTCGGCCAGGGCCTTCTCCAGGCTCCTGACCCGGCGCTCGTGCTCGGCCTGCCGCCGCTCCCGCTCCGTGCTGTCGCGTTCCTCGGGGGCACGGCCCTCGGCCGCGGTTTCGGCCTTCCGGGCCTTCGGCGCGGGCTTGCCGCGTGCCGCCGGTCCGGGTGCGGGCCGTACGACCGGGGCGGGAGTGAAGCCGCTGTAGCTCAGGGGGCGGGTCAGCCGGCCCAGGCGGACCTGCTCGGCCGCGTCCTCGTCCACCACGGCGGCGTCGAGGGTCTGCTCGATTTCCAGGTCGGCCGCGGCGGCCAGCGGATGTCCGGCCGCCTCGGCCTCCTCGCGTACGGACCGGACGAGACGGGCGACGAGCCGGGTGCGCTCGCGGCCCGCCTCGGCCAGCGCGTCGGCGTCCCGGACGCGCCAGGCCTCCCGCAGCCGCCGGCCGAGGTCGAGCAGCCGGCCGATCTCATCCGAGCGCTCGCGGGCCGCCCGGTTGACGGCCCAGGCCACGACGGTGGGCTTGCGCAGCGCCTTGATCCGCTTGGCCAGCGCGGCGTCCCCCGCCGCCTTCGCTTCCTTCGCCAGCACGTCGCGGGCCGCGGTGAACTCCTCGGGCACCATGCCGTAGAGCCGTCCGGCCGCCTCGTCGAAGTCCACAGACCACGTGTACCCCCTGGCGCCCCGCCGTGGTAGGTGATCTCCATATGGAGTTCTTCTGCTATCACCGCGATCGGCCGGGCTCGATGGCGCTGCGCCACGAGCTGGCCGAAAAGCATGGTCATACATGGACCGGTACGCCGCGACGATGATCGCCCGTGGCCCGACCCTCGACCGTGCCACCGGCGACGCCACCGGCAGCGTGCACATCCTCGACCTGCCGGATCCCGCGGCCGCGCGTGCGTTCGCCTTCGACGAGCCCAACTACCAGGCCGGTGTGTATCGGGACGTGATGGTGCGGCGGTGGCGCAACGCGCTGGGGCGCACCATGTGGGACTTCCCCGGCGGCCGGGACGGCGGCAACCGATATCTGGTGCTGGGCCTGGGCTGCGGGGAGCCCGCCGACCTCGTCCCGCCGCCCGACCGGGACGAGCTGATCGCGTACGGGCCGCTGCTGTCCGACGACGGCGCCGCCTGGCTGGGTACGGCGGTGCTGCTCCGGGCGCCGGACCCGGACGCGGCACGCGCCGTCCTGACCCGGGACCGGTACGCCGCCGTCGAGGTGCACGACTGGCAGTTCGGCGGACGGCGGTGACGGATACCCGGCCGGGACGCCCAGGTCTGCCGGCGCGAGCAGACGGCCGTCCGAAGCGGCTCGGGAGACAGGCCGTCGGCGAAGGGCGAGCCGGACGATGAATTCCGGGCCACTGGCGGTAACGGCCTCATTCGTGTCACGAATCAGGCCCTGCTCTGGGATTCCGCCTAATCTGGCGTCATGAACCGGATGAGCGGGCGCCGCCGCCCTAGTTCTGGTCATCGCCCCTCGCCGCGTCCGCAGTGCCCCGGTCCCGCGGGGGCCACACCGGGCCGATCACCCATGCGGCCCTTCGATGATCGGCTCCGTACCACCCTCCGATGAATGAGGTGCTCATGCTGCGTGTCGCCGTCTCCGGGCACCGGGGGCTGTCCCGTGATACGACCACCCTGGTCGAAGCGGGCATCAGGGAAGCTCTCACGCAATATGCGCCTGACGTTATCGGGCTGTCCTGCCTGGCCGACGGGGCGGATCAGATCTTCGCCCGGGCCGTGTTGCGGGCCGGGGGAAGGCTGGAGGCGATCATCCCGGCCGAGCGGTACCGGGACAACCTGCCCGCCGAGACGTGGGACGAGTACGACGCCCTGCTGAGCAAGGCCGAGCGCGTCCACCGGCTCGGCTTTGCCGAACCCACATCCGAGGCGCACATGGCCGCCGGCGTGTTCATGCTCGACCATGCCGACGAGCTGCTGGCCGTCTGGGACGGCAAGCCCGCCAGAGGCTACGGCGGTACGGCCGACGTGGTCGCCGAGGCCAGGACCCGGGGCATGCCCGTACGCATCGTCTGGCCCGAGGGAGCACGGCGGGATTGAGCCGGGGCCCGTCCGG
>JADGHC010000070.1 GCA_019689655.1 Microbispora sp. | reverse complement strand
GGCCGGGTGATCGAGCATCCCGGCACGGGCCGGCCACCTTGGTCCGGCGCCTCAGGCGGCGAGGAGATCGTCGATCTGGTTGATCGCGCTGGTGGCGCCTTCGACCATGCCCATCTCAAGCACCTTCTGCAGCCCTTCCGCGCTGTCGAACGTGGACACGTACGTCGCGCGCGTGCGGCCGTCGTGCTCGGCGAAGGTGTAGACGTTCCTGGAGACCGGCAGGTTCGGGTCCGGGGTGAAGTTCAGGTCGGCGAACCCGTCCTCGAACGAGAAGCTCCGCGGCTCGTCGACGGCCGTGATCCTCCAGTATCCGGGGTACTTCTCGCCCTGTGGGCCGGTCATGTAGTAATGCACCCGCCCGCCGGGGGTGAGGTCGTGCTCGACCACGGTCGCCGGGTAGCCGGGCGGGCCCCAGATCTTCTCAAGCTGGCGCGGGTCCGCGTAGATCTGCCACACCCGCTCCACGGGAGCGGCGAACTCGGCGACGATGGTCAAGGTCAGGGTGTCCGTCTGGTGCTGGACGTCGATGACGGGCATGGTCAGTCCTTCTGGTCGTGGTGGGTCGTCGTCTCGGATGCGAGCAGCTCGTCGATGCGCGCGATGCGGCCACGCCAGATCTGTTCCAGCTCGGCGAGCATGGACGCCACCGACCGCACCGCCGTCACGTCGCCGCTGGCCAGTTGCTCGCGACCGTTGCGCCGCTTGACGAGCAGACCGGCCTTCTCCAGGACGGCGACGTGCTTTTGCACCGCGGCGAAGCTCATGTCGTACTTCGCCGCGAGAGCGGAGACCGAGTGCTCCCCGGCCAGCACCCTGCGCATGATGTCGCGCCGGGTCCGGTCGGCGAGGGCGTGGAACAGGGCGTCGGCTCGCTCCTCGTCAATCTCGGTCACTCGGCCATCGTACAACCGATTGGTTGTATGTGCTGGCAGGTTGATGCTTTGGTGGCGATGCGTTTCCCGTACGCCTCGGGACGGCGCTGCCGGGTGCCCCTGGAGTGACTCGGGTGGGTCCGCGGCGGCCCGGCCGGGATGCGTTCGCGGCATGAGAAAGGCCCCTTGCGCTGAGTGCAAGGGGCCATCGCAGACGTTGATCGGGCATGTTCCGCCCATGTCCTGGGCGCCGGCGGCGGCACGTGTGAAGAGGCCGCCAGGTGTCGCGGGACGCAGCGCGCCTGAAGCGTTACCGGTGTCGCAAGACGCGGCGCGTCAGAAGCGGTAACGGTGTCGCGGGGACGCGGCGCATCAAGAACGCTACCTGTGTGGTGTGGGGGACGCGGGGCGTCCAGGCCGTGACGGCCCGGCGGCCCGAGCCGTCCAATCCGGCCGGACCGGCCGACCGGTGGGAAGTGCCGGCGGTGGCCCAAGGGGGCGCGGCGCGTCTGGAAGTGTTGCCGGGCGTTGCGGGGACGGCCGCGCCCCCGAAGCATCGCCGGCCGTTCGCTCAGGCGGTCGCGGTGGCGCCGGGTGTTCGCTTAGGAGGTCGCGGCGTCGCCCGTTGTTCGCTCGGCGGTCGCCGCGCGACGCCGGGGGTTCGCTCAGTGGTCGCGGTGGCGCCGGACCCTGCCGCTCACCCCGCCGAACAGCGCCATGCCCTTGATCACGATCACCGGAGCGGACGGATCGACGTTCGGGCTGTTGTGCACGTCGAAGCCGCCGAAGATGCCGACGCCCTGGCAGCGCACCTCGGCCCCCTCCGGCACGATGATCTCGGCCCCGCCGAAGATCGCGTTGATCGTGATCTCGACCTCTTTCGCCTCGAACTCGGCATCGGTCATGTCGAACCGTACGCCGCCGAAGACGGCAAGCGCCTTGGTACGGCGTCGTACCCGCCAGCGCCCCCTGCGGTCGGCACCGCCGAAGACGGCGACGATGTTGTCCGGCTCGGTGCTCGTGCTCGGCACGTACGACACCGGGCCGGCGGCCGGCCGTTGCCGCTCGACCTGGAGATCCTCGGTGAGGACGTCGAGCTCCCCCACGGTCTTGGCCTGGTAGAGCCTGTCCAGGCGTTCCGAGTACTCCTCATGGCTGAGCTGACCCGTGCTCAGGGCTTCGGCGAGTATGTCGGCGACCTGGTCCCGATTGCGGTCCGAGGCGCGAAGGTGAGACATCGGGGAGTCTCGACGCTGAGGGGCATTTTCCATGCTGGTCACGATAGTTCTCATTCGGCCGGGCAGGGAGGCCGCTTCGCTCCGAAAAAGCTGTTGTCGCCGGCCGTGAAGGAGCCGGATGATGCCGGGAACATGGTTGCACTCGTCGGCCCGTCCGGCGGGTCCCGCCGGCCCCGGGAGAAACGCCGTCTGGCTGCCCGCAGGGCGCCCGGTGGACGTGACCCATTCCGGCCTCGTCCCGTGTGGCGGGTTCCTCCGGCCCCCCGGAAGTGCGCCGTCCGGCGGCCCGCGCAGCGGTCTCGCCCCCCACAAGACGTGTCGTCCGGCGGTCTCGCGGCGCCCGCGGAGGACACCCCGGGTCGTCCGGCTGCCCACGCTCCCCACGGCAGGATTGCAAGGTGCCCGAACGATCACAACTATGGCGTAACCGGTGCGCCAGCAGGTCACCCCCGACCACCTGCTGGGCAGGGTCACCTCGGCCTTCTGGACGATCCACTTCTCGCTGGGGCCGGCCGGGGCGGCCGTACTGACCTGGGGTGCCCAGCACCACGGGGTCGCAGTGGTGTGCCTGCTGGCGGGTGCGGCCTGCCTGCTGATCGCGGTGGCCGCGTTCTTCACGCCGATCCGTCAGCAGAGCCCGGAGCTGTCCGGCGCCACCGGCTGACACCCCGTACCCCGCCGGGCGGCGGGGTGCGGCAGGGCTCAGCGGGGTGTGCCGAACGACGAGGTCAGCGCCGTACGGAGGGTGTCGAGCTCCTTCGCGTCCGGCCGCGGGGAGTCCGACGCCCAGGCCACGTAGCAGTCGGGCCGCAGCAGCAGCGCGGCGGGCAGACCCTCCCGGCTCGCCGTGCCGCTGACGAGGTCCACGCGGTCGCGCCAGCCGTCGAGAGCCCCGGCCAGTGCGGCGTCCGGCGTGAGGTCGAGGAGCAGCGGCCGGGCCGTCCTCGTCAGCTCGGCCAGCCGTACGGAACCGGTCTCCGTCTCCAGCACGAGGTCGGAGGCCGGGCGCCCGGTGAGGGGGTGGGTCCCTTCGAGGTCATACCTGATGTCGGCGCCGGACATCATGTCCGCGATGTGCTTGATGGTGCGCTCGTCGCGCAGCAGCTCGCCGAACAGCACGCGCAGCGCGGTGACCTCCGGTCCCGGGGCGATCAGCGCCGCCTGCGCCTGCGTGTGCATGACCACCCGTTCGGCCGCCGGCCGCCGCTCGGTCTCGTACGTGTCGAGCAGGCCGGGCGGGGCCCAGCCCTGGACCTCGGCCGCGAGCTTCCACCCCAGGTTGATCGCGTCCTGGAGGCCCAGGTTGAGGCCGGGGCCGCCGATCGCGCTGTGCACGTGCGCGGCGTCGCCCAGCAGCAGCACCCGGCCGTCCCGGAAGCGCTCCGCCAGGCGGGTGTTCCCGCCGACCAGGCGGCGCAGCAGGTGGGGCCCGGGGCCCTCGGGCGGCCCGAACGGCAGGTCGGCGCCGAGCACCCGGCGGATGCTCTCCCGCAGCTCGTCCAGGGTCAGTGGCCCGTCATCGACGTCCTCGCGGTCCCACTCCGTCGTGCTGACGAGCGTCCCGGTGGGGAACGGCGCGTACGCGAACAGGCCGTGATCGGTGCGGTGGTGCATGAACGGGGGGATATGCCCGTAGCCCGGCACGTTCAGCCCGCCAGTGGCGGGATCGGTCAGCTCGGCGGGCACGGTGACGTGCGCGCTGCGGGAGACCGAGTGGTCCCGGGTCACCCCGGGGAAGCCGATGCCGCACAGTTTGCGGGTGACGCTGTGCCCGCCGTCCGCGCCGACGAGGTAGCGGGCCCGCAGCCGGTAGGGCCCCTCGGGGCCGGCGACCTCCGCGGTGACGCCGTCCTCGTCCTGGGAGAGGCCGACCAGCTCGTGTCCCCGGCGGATCTCCACCCCGAGTTCGCGTACGGACTCCTCGAGGACCTGCTCGAGGCGCTTTTGCGGCACCTGCAGCGTGTACATCGGGTTGTCGTCGAGCCTGCCCAGGTCGAGGGGCATCGCGCCGAACATGTAGCCCGGGCTCGGCCGGGGCGGCTCGGCGCTGCCGGTCAGGCGTTCGTAGAGCCCGCGGCGGTCGAGGGCCCGTACGACCTGGCCGACGAGCCCGTTGGCCCGGTTCTCCTTGCCCTGCCCGTCCACGCGCTCGAGCACGATCGGCCGCACTCCGGCCAGGATCAGCTCGCGGGCGAGCATCAGGCCGTTCGGTCCGGCTCCGGCGATCACGACGTCGGCGGTCATGGCGGTCCTCCTTGGAAGTCCGGATATGGCGGATGGTTTGGGCACGTACGGCGAAGGCGTGCCGGAATCACGGCATGGCGTGAGCGGGGCACGGGCACAAGCAAGCGGCCACAAAGGGCGGGGCCGTGAACAGCGGGGCGATGAGCGGTGCGGTCTCGCCCGGCGGTGCCGGGTCGCCCGTTTCAGGGCGTACGGGGCCGAGCGGCGTGCCGAGGCGGCACGTCACACGGAGAAGTCGATATCCGAACGCCTCGGGGGCGTTCGTACTGTCAGGGCTCGGGCAGCCCGGCGGCGAGCCTCCCGATCGCCTCTTCGATGAGTGGTCTGATGGATACCGGCGGATCGGCCCGCAACCATTGGTCCATCGCCACCCTGATCGCGGCTCCGGTCGCGCCCGCCACCAGGCGCGGATAGAGGTCGCGGGTGACGTCGGTGCCGGTCCGCTCGGCGATCGCCGCGGCCAGCTCCTCCTCGGCGATGGCATTGGCCTTGAGCATCTCGCCCTGCAGCGAGGGCTCACTGATCATGAGACGGATGCCGGTCTGCCACTGCTGGTCCGGCTGTCCGTCGCCGTAGTCCTGACCCAGGGAGAGCTGCGTCAGCACGGAGTTTTTGATGGCCTCCCACAACGGCTCCGACGCCGGGCGGCGGCGCAGCTCCTGTGCGAACAGCCGGGCGCGGTCGAGGTGCCTGGCGGCGATCGCCTCGCCCTTGCTGGAGAAGTAGTTGTTGAAGGTCCGCGGCGACACGTTCGCCGTCGCGGCGATGTCCTCGACGCGTACGTTCTCCAGCCCGCGTTCCACGGCGAGCTTGATCGCCGCCCAGCTCAGCGCGATGCGCGTCTCCTGCTTCTTGCGCTCGCGCAGTCCCTGGCCTTCCCTGCTCACGTGGACCACCATACACCGACTTGCGTGTCACGCAAAGATGCGTGACACATATTTTTGCGTGACACGCAGAAATGGTCGTGAGGACGGTCACGTCGTGCCGCGTACCACCAGGCGCGTGGGCAGCACGACGGGGCCGGCGTGGCGGCCGTCGAGGCGGGACAGCAGCAGCCGCGCCAGGGCCAGCGCCTGGTCCGCGGCGGGCACCCGGACGGTGGTGAGCGGCGGGGTCGTGCAGGAGGCGGCGTGGATGTCGCCGAAACCGGCGATCGCCAGATCGTCCGGCACCCGCAGCCCCTCCTCGTGCGCCGCCCGCAGAGCGCCGATCGCCAGTTCATCGGAGGTGGCGAACACCGCGTCCACGCCCCGGTCGCTCGACAGGAGCTCGCGGGCGGCCGCCGCGCCCGCCTCGCTGTCCGGCCCGGCGAGCGCGACCGCCGGCCGCAGTCCCTCCTCGTGGAGCGCGGCCAGATGCCCGGAGAGGCGGTCCTGTACGGCGACGAGGTCCGTGGGGCCGCAGATCACCCCGATCCGGCGGCGGCCACGGTCGAGCAGGTGCCGGGTGGCCGCCCGTGCGCCGCCGGCGTTGTCCACGTCCACGTGCGGCACGAGGGAGGCGATCGCGGGCTTGCCCAGCAGCACGATCGGCACCCCGGTGCGGGCCAGCCGCTCGGTGAGCGTGTCCGGGCCGTCCGGTGGCACGAGCATGACCCCGTCGACCTGGCGCGCCTCCACGTGCCGGATGATGCGCCGATGGCTTTCGGCCGTGTCGGCGAGCATGAGGGTGATCTGCTTGCCGGCTCCTTCCAGGACGCTGGTGACGTACTGGACGAGGGCGGAGGTCAGCGCCTCGCCGCCGTACCGGGGGACCGACAGGATCAGCGCGACCGAGTCGGTCCGCCGGGTGACCAGGCTCCTGGCGGCGGCGTTCGGCACGTACCCGAGCTCCTGTACGGCACGCAGCACGGCGGCGCGGACCTCGGGGCTGACCGAGGCCTCCCCGTTCACGACCCGCGAGGCCGTGGCCCGGGAGACCCCGGCGCGGGCGGCGACGGTCTCGAGCGTGGGCCGCTTGGGCCGCTCCGTGCCGAGCCCGCCCCGCCTGACGACGTCGCGATACCACAGCGCGCTGTCCTTGAGCCGCCGCCGCTGGGTGGTGAAGTCGACGTGGACGATGCCGAACTTGCGCCGGTAGCCGTCCGCCCATTCGAGGCAGTCGAGCAGCGACCACAGCAGGTAGCCGCGGACCCGGGCGCCCTCGTCGAGCGAGCCGCGCAGGGCGCGCAGGTGCTCCTCGATGAAGCTGATCCGGTCGATGTCGTGGATGCCGTCGCCGGTCACGACGTCTTCGAAATCGGCGCCGTTCTCGGTGATCATCAGCTCGGTCTCGGGATACTCCCGCGACAGGCGCGTCAGGAGCAGGGACAGGCCGCTCGG
Source organism: Microbispora sp. (assembly GCA_019689655.1). Classification (GTDB taxonomy): domain Bacteria; phylum Actinomycetota; class Actinomycetes; order Streptosporangiales; family Streptosporangiaceae; genus Microbispora. The sequence goes on along the minus strand of JADGHC010000070.1, from coordinate 9,610 downwards.
CATGATGGGCCAGCCCATCGCGGTGACGGCCGTGGGCACGCTGCAGAACAGGATGTCATCGCTGCCCGGGAAGGCCGGGTCGGCCGGAGTGCTGGGCTGGGCCCGTACGGCGATGGGCGCGTAGTAGTTGACGCCGAGCAGGTCGATGCGCCGGCCGATGAGGTCGAGGTCCCCGTCGCGGATGTGCCCGAGCCCGGCGACCTTCTCGATCAGGGGCAGCAGCTCGGCCGGGTAGCGGCCGCGCAGCACCGGCTCGAGGAACTGCCGGTTGTGCAGGGTGTCGATCCTCCGCACCGCCTCGGCGTCCTCCTCGGGGATGTCGCGGGAGGCGTCCCCGAGCTGCGCGGGGGTGAGGACGGGGGAGAGGTTCAGCACGATGCCCGCTTTGGCGGCGCCCGCCGCGCGCAGCGCCTCCAAGCCCAGCCCGTGTGCGAGCAGCATGTGATGCGCGCTGACGAAGGCGTCGGCCGCCGACCGCAGGCCGGGCGCGTGCACCCCGGAGGCGTGCCCGAGGAAGGCGGCCACCCACGGCTCGTTGAGCGTGAACCAGGTGTCCACGCGGTCGCCGATCCGGTCGTACACGATCCGGGCGTAGTCGGCGAAGTGATGGGCCACCTCGCGCGAGGTCCATCCCCCGCCGTCCTGCAGCGCCTGCGGCAGATCCCAGTGGTACAGCGTGGCGTACGGCGCGATGCCCGCCTCCAGCAGCTCGTCCACGAGCCTGTCGTAGAAGTCGAGCCCGGGGCCGTTGACGCGGCCGTGTCCCTCCGGCAGCACGCGCGGCCAGCTGATCGAGAAGCGGTAGGCGGCGATGCCCAGGTCTTGCATCAGCCGTACGTCCTCGGAGTGGCGCAGGTAGTGGTCGCAGGCCGGGTCGCCGTATCCCCCGCCGGCGAAGGCGTCCCAGATGGAGGGACCCCGGCCGTCGCGGTCGGTCGAGCCTTCGATCTGGAACGCGGACGTGGACACTCCCCAGACGAACCCCTCTGGGAACAACGCGGTGCGCATCTACGCGAACCCCCGGTGAGTCGGTGATCGCTCAGTTTGTCGCGTCTCGCGCGGGACTCGCCACCCCTTGAGCCATCCCGGACGGCGTCGTCTCATACGACGGCGGGGCGGCGACGTGGGATGCCACGCCTGAGATGCGGTGATGCGCCCGGTGAGGTGTGGTGCGGCACGGGAGACGAGGTGGGAAGTGCCCGGCGCGGCGCGCCCGGGGTCCGCACCGGTCGCCTGCACAATAGGAAGGGCGATGGATACGGGGAGTGACCAGCGCGCCGATCGGGGGATCGACGTCAGCGTCGTCGTCCCGGCGTACAACCGCCGGGCGTCACTCGACCGTTGCCTCACCTCGCTGCTCGTGCAGCGGGTCGCCAAGGAGATCATCGTGGTCGACGGCGGCTCGCGGGACGGAACCCGGGCGCTCCTCGATCTCTACGCCGCGCACCATCCCCGGCTGATCACGGTGATCCACGACGCCCATCCGGACACCCCCGGCGGTGCCCGCAACCGGGGGCTGGACCGGGCGTCCGGGCGCTACGTCTTCTTCTGCGACGCGGGAGACCACCTCGCCCCCGACGCCCTGGCCCGTCTGGTCGCCGCGGGTGACCGCAACGGCGCCGACATCGTCGTCGGAAAGGTCACCGGCGTACGCCAGGGACTGCGGGAGAGCGCCGCCAGGGCCTCGTTAGCCGCCGTCTACGACGACTTGTCGTGTTTCAAGCTCTTCCGCCGGGACTTTCTGGATCGGCACGCCATCCGCTTCGACGAGACGCAGCGGCGTGGCGAGGACATGACCTTCACCATCCACGCGTACTGCCACGCCCGGGTGATCTCGGTGGTCGCGGACGGGGACTGCTACCACGCCGAGGGCGGCGGCGGGGCGGCCACGCGGGACCCGCTCGGCTGGCTGAGCATGATCCGTACGCCCATCGAGGTCATGGCGCGGCACGTGCCGCCCGGCGCGCTGCGCGACCGCCTTCTCCTGCGGCATCTGCGCCGCGACGTGCTCGCCCAGCTCGGAGGGCCGTTCCTCGCCGCGTGCGAGGCCGACCGCGAGAAGATCGCCGTCGAGGTGGCCGACATCTGTGGGGAGTGGCTGACCCCGGGCGTACACGCCGCTCTCGACGGCGTCGACGCCGCCCGGGTCACCGCGCTCGACGATCCCGACCGGCTCGTACGGCTCGCGCGTTTCGAGGCCGCGCCGCTGCGCCACCGGCTGACGGGCGTCGAGTGGCGCGGGGACCGCTTGCTCATCGCGGGGCGGGCCGTTCTCGCCGGCCTGGAGAACGCCGGGCCGTACGGCACCGCACTGGCCGGTGCACTGACGTGCCCGGTAAGCGCCGGGGCGGGTGGTGCCTCATCAGCCGGCAGCACGAAGGGCATCGCATCGACCGGCAGCACGGCGCAGGGCATCGCATCGACCGGCGCGGTGAGTGCCGGGACCACCGGCACGGAACATGCGGGGACGATCGGCGGCACCGCAGTGACCAGCTCAGGACGTGCCGAAACGGGCGGGGCCGAACTCACCGCCACGGTGGGCGTGGTGCTGCGTGACCGGCTGTCGCGGGTGGAGCGGGTGCCTCCGGTGGTCGTGACCGGCGCCGCCGGCTCCTTCCTCGCCGTGCTCGACGTGGCCGAACTGCCGCCCGGTGTGTGGGACGTCCACGTCGCCGTGGAGTGCGAGGGTGCGCGCCGGCTCGCCCGGCTCGGCTCCCGCCGCGAACCCGGAGTCGACGTCCCGGCCGCCCACATGGTGAACGGGGTCGTCGCGGTGCCCTTCCTCACTCGGTCTCACGGCCATCTCGGTCTCGACGTCGGGGGACACGTCGTCCGGGTCCCCGCCGCCGTACGGCTGACGCGTGCGTGGTGGCGGGGCAGGCGGCTGCGGGTCGAGGGCGAGGTGCGGGTGGGCGACGAGGCCGCCGCGGTGGCCGTACGGCACCTGATCTGGCGTGAGCGGACATCGGGGCGGGAGCGTCGCGACCGGGCCATCGCGACCGGGCCGCGGCGGTTCGCGGCCGAGACGACCGGCCTGCGGCCCGGGGTATGGGACGCCTACCTCGAACTCGACCTCGGTGGTCCCCCGGTGCGCTTTCCGGTGAAGGTCGTCGACGCGGACGCGCTGGACCGGCCGCTGCGGTGGTGGCGAGGCCCGATGTCCTGGGGCTCCGTCTGGTGGGGCGCGGCCCAGTGGACCGCACGGCCGTACGCCACGGCGGTCAACCGGCGGCTCAGCGTGTCGGTGCGCGTCGCGACACCGCTGACCGTCGCGCGGCGGCTGGTCCGGGCCTTGTCGCGGCAGTAGTGGCGAGCCTCTGGTGGTGAGGCGAGCGGCCGGTGCGGGCCTTATCGCGGCAGTAGCGGCGAGCCTCTGGTGGCGGTGAGGTGAGCGGTCGGTCCGGGCCCTTTGAGCAGTGAGGCGAGCGGCTGGTCCCGGTTGTCGAACCGCAGGATCAGCAGTAGCACGACGACCGGGCCCGGCCCTGTCGCGGCAGTAAGGCGGGCGGGCTGCGGGCGTTCGGCCGGGCGCGTTACCAGGCGTCCGTGATCCGCCGGGTGGCCGAGGCCGGTACCGAGTCCCCCGGCGGCAGTAATTGCGAATTATTTGCAACTACAACCTCGTGCTCTAAAGTTGGGGGAAGAATCGCCCGTTTCAAGGGGGTTGTAGCCGTGCACGTGCCCGATGGGTTTTTTGACGTCCCTGTGTCCGTCGGCGCTGGGGTCTTCGCGGCGGCCGGCGTGGCCGTGTGCCTGCGGGGTGCCAAACGGGAGCTCGACGACCGGACCGCCCCACTGGCGGGCCTGGTGGCCGCGTTCATCTTCGCGGCGCAGATGCTCAACTTCCCCGTGGCGGCCGGGACCAGCGGTCATCTACTCGGCGGGGCCCTGGCGGCGATACTCGTCGGGCCGTATACCGCCGTCTTATGCGTTGCCGTCGTGCTGCTCGTCCAAGGGTTCTTCTTCGCCGATGGCGGGCTGACCGCGCTGGGCGTCAACATCACGCTGATGGCGATGGTCACCACGGTCGTCGGCTGGACGGTGTTCCGGCTGATCACCCGGGGTGCGCCGCGCGGACGGGCGATGCTGGTGGCCGCGTCGTTCGTGGCGGCCCTGGTCTCCGTACCGGCGGCGGCGCTGGTGTTCACGGCCCTGTTCTGGCTCGGCGGCACCGCGCCGATCGAGGTGGGCTCGGTGGCCCTCGCGATGGGTGGCGTGCACCTGCTCATCGGGATCGGCGAGGGCGTCATCACCGCGCTCACCGTGAGCAGCGTCCTGGCCGTACGCCCCGACCTCGTGTACGGCGCGCGCGGCATGACCAGGACGCTGACGCTGCGTACCGCCGAGGGGGAGATCCAGGTGGGGCAGCAGGACGCGCCGGCGCCCTCGGCCAAGATCGGCCTGCGCCCGGTCCTGGTGGGTGGCGCGCTCGTGGCCGTGCTGCTGGCCGGGGTCGTCTCGTTCTACGCCTCCGGCGCCCCGGACGGGCTGGAGAAGGTGGCGGCCGACAAGGGCCTGAGCGCGCAGGAGAAGCCGCACGCGGTCGAGAACGGCCCGCTGGCCGGATACACCGTCAAGGGCGTGGAGAACCAGCGGCTGTCGGGCGGCCTGGCTGGAGTCGCGGGCGTGGCGCTGACGGTCGTGGCCGGAGGGGGCGTGTTCTACGCCGTCCGCCGGCGCCGGCGGCAGACCGACGAGATGACGCCCGCGGGCGCCCAGTGAGCCCGGGGACGCCCAGGCGGACTGGGGTGCCGCCGTACCACGTGCCAGGCGGCGAAGGGATCGCGGCCCGGCGCGCGGCCGGCGCCTCGGTGCGTGCCACGGCCACCGCCCGGCGCGTCACGGCCACTGACCGGGCAGGGCTTTCGCCACACGCCACGGGCATCGCCCGGGCCGAGCCCTCATCATGGGCCACGACCGCCGCCTGGGGTGTCATGGCCGCCGCTCACGCCGAGCCCTCAGCACGCGCCGCGGCCACGGCCCCGGCCGGACCCTCCCCGCTCGTGGGCCGACGCGGGTCGGCGATGATGGCAGCGTGAGTGCGAAGTGAGCGCGGGGCATCATCACCCGATCTACCGGCCCGCCGACACCCCCGTCCACCGGCTGCCGCCCCAGTGCAAACTGGCGGCGGTCGTCGCGTTCGCGGTGTTCGTGGTCGCCACGCCGCGCGAGCGTTTCTGGGCATTCGCGGTCGACGCGCTGCTGCTGGCCGCCGTCGCGGTCATCGCGCGGATACCGGCGGGCGCGATCGCGCGGCGCATGGTGATCGAGGTGCCGTTCGTGCTGTTCGCGCTGGCGATCCCGCTGATCGGCACGGGCGAGCGGACCCGGGTGCTCGGCGTGTCGCTGAGCGTGGCGGGCCTGTGGGCCGCCTGGAACATCCTGGCCAAGGCCACATTGGGCGTGGTCGCCTCGATCCTGCTGGCGGCCACGACCGAGCCCCGGCTGATGCTGCTCGGCGCCGAACGGCTGCGCCTGCCCCGGCTGCTCGTGCAGATCGCGACGTTCATGCTGCGCTATCTCGACGTGATCCTCGACCAGATGCGGCGCATGCGGATCGCCAGGGAGTCGCGGGGATTCGTCGCGCGGGACATCCGCCAGGCCCCCGTGCTGGCGAAGTCGGCGGGCGCCCTGTTCATCCGTGCGTACGAGCGGGGGGAGCGGGTCCACCTCGCCATGCTGAGCCGCGGCTACACGGGTGAGATGCCGACGATTAGGGATATTTCAGCGAATGGACGAGACTGGGCGATGGCGGGCGTGTTGCCCTGCCTCGCCGCGGCGACGGCCTTACTGGCGTGGAGCATGACGTGACCTCCGGCACCCCTTCTCTCAAGGTGAGCAGGCTCGCGTACGCGTATCCGGACGGGACGCAGGCGCTGTACGGCGTGGACCTGACGATCGAACGCGGGGAGCGGGTCGCCCTGCTCGGCCCGAACGGCGCGGGCAAGACCACGCTCGTCATGCACCTCAACGGCATCCTCACGGCCGGGCACGGCACGATCGAGGTGGCCGGGCTCCCGGTGCGCCCGGACACCCTGCGGGAGATCCGCCGCCGGGTCGGGCTGGTGTTCCAGGACCCGGACGACCAGCTCTTCATGCCGACCGTACGGGAGGACGTCGCGTTCGGGCCGGCCAACCTCGGGCTGCGCGGCGCGGAGCTCGACCGCCGCGTGCACGACGCGCTGGAGCGGGTCGGCATGCTGGACGCCATCGACCGGCCGCCGCACCACCTGTCCTTCGGCCAGCGCCGCCGGGTGGCCGTGGCCACGGTGCTGGCGATGGAGCCGGAGATCCTCGTGCTCGACGAGCCGTCGTCGAACCTCGACCCGGCCTCGCGCCGGGAGCTGGCGGAGATCCTCAAGAGCCTGGACGTCACCGTGCTGATGGTGACCCACGACCTGCCGTACGCGCTGGAGCTGTGCGAGCGTTCGCTCATCATGTCCGAGGGGGTGATCGCGGCCGACGGACCCACGCACGAGCTGCTCGCCGATGGGCGGTTGCTCGCCGCGCACCGGCTCGAACTTCCCTATGGCTTCGCCGTACCTGCTCAGCAGGGGTGATGGATAAGTAAAGTGGGCCGGAGCTGAGGAGGTCTCGACGATGAAGCTGCGGCTCGCGCGCCAATCCCTCTCGAACGCCGTCGTGGTGTCCGTGGAGGGGGAGCTCGACCTGTTCACGGCTCCGTTCCTGCGTGACGAGATACGCGACGCCATACGCAACGACGGCCCGACCCTCGTGCTGGACCTCAGCGAGCTGTCGTTCATGGACTCCAGCGGACTCAGCGTGCTCATCGAGGCGTGGCGGCTGGCCACGAGCGAAGGCGGCGGGGTCAGCCTCGCCTCGCCGCGGCCTCCGGTGGCCCGGATCCTGCGTACGACCGGCCTGGACCGGCGGATCAAGGTCTATCCCGACGTCGATACCGCGATTTTGCAGCACCCCGAGTAGAACTTCATTCGGTTGGCGCGTTAAGGTCCCGCTATGGACTTGAACGGAGCAGCAGCAATCATCTCGGGCGGTGCCAGCGGCCTCGGCGAGGCCACGGCCCGCGAGCTGGCCCGCATCGGCGCGACCGTGGTCATCGCCGACCTCAACGCGGAGCGCGGCAAGGCGCTGGCCGACGAGATCGGCGGCGTGTTCGCCCACACCGACGTGGCCGACGAGGCCTCCGTACAGGCCGCGGTGGAGGCGGCGGTCGCCACGGGCAAGCCGTTGCGCGCCGTGATCAGCAGCGCCGGCATCGGCTGGGCGCAGCGCACCGTCGGACGGGACGGCTCTCCCCACGACCTGGCGTCCTACCGCAAGGTGATCGACGTCAACCTGATCGGCACCTTCAACCTCATGCGCATCGGCGCGGCGGCGATGGCCAAGACCGAGCCGGTGGACGAGGACGGCGCCCGCGGCGTCGTCATCAACACCGCGTCGGTCGCCGGCATCGAGGGTCAGACCGGCCAGGTGGCGTACTCGGCGTCGAAGGGCGGCATCATCGGCATGACCCTCCCCGCCGCCCGCGACCTCGCGGTCATCGGGGTACGCGTGCTGACCATCGCTCCCGGCATCATCGACACCCCGATCTACGGGAAGATCGGCGACAAGAACGCCGAGGAGTTCAAGGCCAAGCTCATCCAGCCGGTGGCGTTCCCCAAGCGGCTCGGCAAGGCGTCCGAGTTCGCCCACCTGGTGCGCATGCTGATCGAGAACGACTACATGAACGGCGAGGTCATCCGGTTCGACGCCGGCATCCGCTTCCAGCCCAAGTAAGCCGGGTGAGGTCAGGTGTCCGAGGTCAACTCCGGGCCGGCCGCCGAGCCGGACGAGGTACTCGTAGAGATCGTCGACGGCGGCGTGGCCGTCATCACCATCAACCGGCCCAAGGCCAGGAACGCCGTGAACGGCGCGGTGGCGCGCGGCATCGCGGCCGCCCTGGACGAGCTGGACGACAACCCCGACGTGGCCGCGATCATCCTCACCGGGGCCGGTGGGACTTTCTCGGCCGGCATGGACCTGAAGGGCTTCCTCGCCGGGGACATGCCGGTGGTCGAGGGCCGGGGCTTCGGCGGCATCACCGAGGCGCCGCCGAAGAAGCCGATCCTCGCCGCGGTCGAGGGGTACGCGCTGGCCGGCGGCTTCGAACTGGCGCTGTCGTGCGACCTCATCGTCGCGTCCGAAGAGGCGAAGTTCGGCCTGCCGGAGCCCAAGCGCGGCCTGGTCGCCGGCGCGGGCGGCGTCATGCGGCTGCCGCGCCGCATTCCGTACCACATCGCCATGGAGATCGCCCTCACCGGTGACCACTACCCGGCCGCACGGCTGTACGAGCTGGGTTTGGTCAACCGGATCACGTACCCGGGTGAGGCGCTGAACGGCGCGCTCGAACTGGCCCGCAAGATCGCCGCGAACGCGCCGCTGGCGCTCGCCGCGACCAAGCGGATCATCATCGAGTCGGCCGACTGGTCGCTGGAGGAGATGTTCCGCAAGCAGGGCGAGATCGCGGGTCCGGTCTTCACCTCCAAGGACGCCATGGAGGGCGCCGCGGCCTTCGCCGAGAAGCGTCCTCCCGTCTGGAAGGGCGAATAACCTTCGGTTCGGGGCGCTCCACCTTGGGGCGCCCCCTTTTTTTTGCTGGCCAGTCCTTGCGGCTCTCGGTCTGCGGTGATGCCATACGCGCGCTGCGGGTTGGGAACGGGTGCATGACGCCGCAGGCGCGGTCCGAGGAGTCGAGGTGCCCGCGAATATCGACAGCCGTGGGCTGGACGGCTCAGGGGCATCGTATGGTCATCGCATGGCGACGAGGGCGGTCAGCGTGAGGATCGAGGAGCACCTGCTCGAGTAGGCCAACGCCGAGGTCGCCGCCGGGCGGGCCCAATCGGTGTCGGCTGTGGTCAACGCCGCGTGGCGCGGCGGGCAGCGGTGGACCGCAAGGCCGACGCGGCGGTGCGCGCCGCTGCTCGGGCGGTGCGGTCGGACCCGGCCGCGTCGGCCAAAATGGCCCGGATAACCGCCCACGTGCTGGCGCAGCGGGAGCGACACCTCGCGCGGACCGACGGTGAGTGAGCGCGGACTTGTCCCCGACATGACGAGGTGTCGGAGGTCGTTCGCGCGGGTGACGATGCTGCTTGAGACCAGGAGGGCCTGCTCTTGATGGTGCCCGCGCTGGTTCTCGCCGGGATGGTCGCGAAGATGGGCGGCAGTGACGAGACGGGGGTTCCTGCCGGCGGTGCGCGGGATCGCCGCCTGAAGTACGGGGCGTACGGCTGCTGAGCGACTTCGATGACGCGCTTGAGCTTGGGCAGGTCGCCGCGCGGCTGACCGGCGACGGCCGCCCGCTGTGGCAGGACGCGCACACGGCGATGCTCGCGCGGCCGGGGCCGACATCCTCACACTGGACGCGAGCCGGTGGGTGGGGCTTGAACTGGACGGAGTCCAGGTAACAGAAATCCGCGCCCCCGAGACTACGCCGTCACAGTCGACCGGGTTTTGTGACGGCTGCGCTTTTTTCAAATGCGATTTGGTTTGTGGTTTCTATGCCCTTGGTGTCGGGCGGGGGTTTGTGACTGCTCGGCTATTTTAAGGCCTGCGACCTGGGCGTTTGGAGATCATCGCGCCAACCTTGCTG
>JADGHC010000730.1 GCA_019689655.1 Microbispora sp. | reverse complement strand
CGAACTGCGGCAGGAACGACATCGCGAACACGGCGGCCTTGGGGTTGGCGCCGCACGTGGCGAGCCCCAGGCCGTACGAGCGGCGCCACCCGCCCGGCGTCGCCGGGGTGGGTTCCCCGTCGGACGGCATGGGGGTTTCGACAACCGGCGGGGCGTGCCGGGCCTTCCACAGCGACTGGACACCCATCACTATCAGCAGCACCGCGCCGACCGCCTTCATCGCGCCGTACGCGACCTCCGAGGCCAGCACGAGAGCGGACAGCCCGAACACGGCGGCCATCGCCCACAGGAAGATGCCCGTTTCGTTGCCGAGGAGCGCGGCCATTCCGGATGACCGCCCGAATCTGAAGGTCTGCCGCAAGATCACGGCGGTGCTCACGCCCGGGATCATCGCGAGCAGCAGGCAGGAACCGATGAAAGCCAGCCAGGTCACGTCTTCATCGTTCCGGCTCGGGGAGCGGCGCCACAACGGGTTTTCCCGTACGGGCAGGTGGTTCGGGGCCGTGGCGGCGTGATCAGCGCGATCCGGCCGGCTTCGAGGCGGCGGGTGCGTCCGCCCGGGGGACTTCGGCCCGCTGCGCTGTGCCGTAGATGCGGGACAGGTCGGCGACGGCCTCGGTCATCAGCGCACGGAGTTCGGCCGGCTCCAGCACCTCGACGAGGGCGCCCATCCGCAGGAACATCCACCGTGCATGGTTAAGGGACTCGATCGGCAGCGTCAGCCGCGTCCAGCCGTCCGGCTCCGGCCGCCTGTCCGCCAGCGCCTTGCCGACGACGTCTTCCCCGAAGGTGTACCGGAGCAGGTCCTCGGCTCCCGGCGCGAGCCGTACCACCGCCTCGGCCTTGTACATGCGCGCGGCGAACCCGTCGGCGAAGCCGCGCCAGAACTCGGCGAGATCGAAGTCCGCCGGCCGTTCGAAGTGCTCGGGCAGCACCTCGGCCTCGAGGATCCGGCTCACCCGGTAGGTCCGCACGGTGCCCGAGCAGGCGGCGGCCAGGTACCACGAGCCGCCCTTGAGCACCAGGCCGTAGGGCTGCACCACCCGTTCCACCTCGGCCGGGCCCCACCGGCGGTAGCGCATCCGGAGCATCCGCTCCTCCCACACCGCCTCCGCGACCTCGGTGAGGTACGGCACGTCGTCGGCGCTGCGATACCAGCCCGGCACATCGAGGTGGAACCTCTCCCGCATCCTCGCCGCATGGGACCGCGGCCCGGGCGGCAGCGCCGCGAGCAGTTTCAGCTCGGCCGCCGCGGCGACGTCGGCGAGCCCGAGCTCGGCGGCCGGGCCCGGCAGCCCGGCCAGGAACAGGGAGGACGCCTCCTCCAGGGTGAGGCCGTTCAGGCGGGTACGGTAGCCGTCGAGCAGCCGATATCCCCCCAGCGGCCCGCGGTCGGCGTAGACGGGCACGCCGGCGGCCGACAGGGCCTCGATGTCGCGGTAGACCGTGCGGACCGACACCTCCAGCTCTTCGGCGATTTCGGCGGCGGTCATGCGGCCGCGCGTCTGCAGCAGAAGCAGCAGGGACAGCAGCCGGCTCGCGCGCATGTCATCAGTCTGCCACCTTTACTAAGTAGATTTAGTTTGCTTTCGCACATGAGCTGTGTTCAAATGAACGCATGGAGAGTGCCGATCGTATCCGGGGCATCATGAACGCGCTGCGCACGTCCGACAGCGTCTCCGTGGCGGAGCTGGCGCTGGCGTACGGCGTGTCGGAGATGACCATCCGTCGCGACCTGGACGAGCTCGCCCAGCAAGGGGTGGTCCGGCGCGTGCGCGGTGGCGCGCAGAGCCTGCTGCTGCGCGGTGAGGAACCACCCTTCGGGGTGCGCGAGCGGGAGGCGACCGAGGCCAAGCGCCGCATCGGCGCCGAGGTCGCCGGCCTCCTGGCCGACGGCGAGGCCGTGCTGCTGGACGGCGGCACCACCGCGCTCGAAGTCGCCCGGGCCGTACGCGACCGCCGCCTGACCGTGCTGCCGCTGGCGCTGCAGGCGGCGCAGGAGCTGGCGGCCGCGCCCCGCATCCGCCTCGTCCTGCCGGGCGGGGAGGTGCGGCACGGGGAGCTGAACTTCGTGGGGCCGCTCACCGAGACCTCGATCAAGGCCCTCCGGTTCGACACCGCGGTGATCGGCTGCTGCGGCCTGTCGGCCGAACACGGCCTGACCGCGCACGACCTGCCCGAAGTGGCGATCAAGCAGGCCGCGATCGCCGCGGCCCGCCGCGTCGTCGTCGCCTGCGACTCGGGGAAGTTCTCGCGGACGGCGTTCGGCGCGGTCTGCGGGCTCGACCGGATCGACGTGGTCGTCACCGACGAGGGCATCCCCCGCGATCAGCGCGACGCCCTCACCGCCGCCGGTGTCACCGTACGCACCGTCCCCGCCTCCGCCTCGGCGTCCGTCACCTGAGCGGCGTGTCCGCCGCACCGGGAAGCTGCCGCCGGGTCCCCGTGCGGGTCCGTCCCATCCCATCCGGGACGGGACGGGCCGGCCCCGGACAGGCGACCCCTGCCGGCACCCCACGAACACCCGTCTTGATCGTTCGCACATCCGGACCGAACCCGCCCGGCCCGACGCCAGTCTCTAATACACATCTGACG
>JADGHC010000069.1 GCA_019689655.1 Microbispora sp. | reverse complement strand
GCCGCACGCCGACGTCATCCGGCCGTCGGCCGACCCGGTCCCCCTGGCCGACGCCAACCGGCCGCTCTCGGTCACCTACACCTACAAGGGCGAACGGCACACCCTCGACGACTTCCTCACCCGTACGAAGACCAACGGATTCCTCGTCCTGCGCGGACAGAAGATCGTGCACGAGCGGTACACCGACGCGAACCGGGCCACCCGGTTCCAGTCGTGGTCCATGGCCAAGTCGTTCACCTCGGCGGCGATCGGCGTCGCGCTGAAGGAGGGGCACATCCGCTCCCTCGACGACCCGGTCACCCGGTATCTGCCCGAGCTGCGCGGGTCCGGCTACGACGGCGTGTCCATCCGGAACCTGCTGCGGATGTCGTCCGGCACCGACTGGGATGAGGCCAAGGACGCCCCCAAGATGCAGGCCGCCGCCGCCAAGGGCCTGCCGCTCATGCCGATGGTCGTACGGCAGCGGCCCGACTGGGCCCCGGGGACGCAGTTCGAGTACAACAGCATGAACTCGTACGTCCTCGCCCGGGTCGTCACCGCGGCGACCGGCACCCCGTACCACCGCTACGTCGAGAAGAAGATCTGGCGGCCCGCCGGCATGGCGGGCGCCGCCTGGATCTCCGCCGACGGGGACGGCCAGAGCCTCGGCTACTGCTGCTTCCACGCCACCGACCGCGACTACGCCCGCTTCGGCCTGCTCTACCTGCGTCACGGCAAGGCGAACGGCAAGCAGGTGATCCCCGCGTCGTGGGTCAAGGCGTCCACCAGCCCGTCCGGCGTCAACCCGCGCTATGGGCTGCACTGGTGGCTCGGCGGCGACGAGGATCTGAAGGACTTCATGGCGGCGGGCTTCGGCGGGCAGTACATCTACGTCTCTCCGAAGTACGACGTAGTGATCGTCAAGTCGACCACCTCGACCGGCCCGCACGACCACGAGGAGGCGCTGGCCGCCTTCCGCGCCGTCGCCGAAGCCGTCGGCGTGACCCGCTAGCGTGACCGCACTTCGTGGCGCGACGGGTGGAGGCCGCGGGCCGTTCGCGATGACCGAACGCTCTTGAGGGCGGCCGTAGCCGGCGGGATGGCCGGGCCCGAGTTCGCGGGCCCGGCCCTCAGCTCACCGCCTGCCGTACGAGCGCCTTGATCCTCTCCTCGACGTCGGCGTTCAGCTCGGTCAGGGCGTACGAGGCCGGCCACATGGCGCCGTCGTCGAGGTTCGCCGCGTCGCTGAAGCCGAGCGTGGCGTAGCGGGCCTTGAACTTCGCCGCGGGCTGGAAGAAGCAGATCATCTTGCCGTTGTGGACGTACGCCGGCATGCCGTACCAGAGCTTGGACGTGAGGGTGGGTACGGTGGCCTTGATCACGGCGTGCAGCCGCTCGGCGATGACCCGGTCGGGCTCCGGCATCTCGGCGATCTTCGCGAGCACTTCGCTCTCCATGTCGGCCTTGGCGCCCCGCCGGGCGCTCTTCAGCTCCTTGGCGCGCTCCTTCATCGCGGCGCGCTCCTCCTCGGTGAACGCGCCGTTCGCGGTGGTGCTCTTCGTCGTGGTCATGATCTCCTCCAGGGACGTACGGTTTGCCGGTGATCGATCAGGAGTGCTGCCACGTGCCCGCCTGCTGGCGGGTCGGCACGTTGAGCCGGTTGAAGGCGTTGGTGATCGCGATGTTGAGCAGCAGCGCGGCCAGCTCCTTCTGGTCGAAGTGCCTGGCGGCCGTGTCCCACACCTGGTCGGGCACCGGGTCCGGCCGGTCGGCGAGCCGGGTCACGGCCTCGGTCAGGGCCAGTGCGGCCCGCTCCTCGGCGCTGAACCACGGCGTCTCCCGCCACACGGCGACGGCGTGCACCTGGTCCGTGGTCGCGCCGTGCCGGAGGGCCTGGTGGACGCCCCCGGTCACACACGGAGCGCAGCCGTTGATCTGGCTGGCCCGCAGGTGGGTCAGCGCCAGCAGCTTGCCGTCCAATCCGGCACCCGCGACGGCCTTGTTGACGGCCATCAGGGCCTCCATCGCCTCGGGGATCAGGACCGCCGGGTTCGGCATGCGTTCGGTAGGCATGGTTTCTCCTCCTTCGCGGGGTTTCCCATAAGTGCTTCCGACGGGAACCATCCGACCATCGGCGTGTCCCGGCCCGCCTGGCCCGTGGGACACCGTGGGACACCGAAAACCCCGTTGACCGGCGCGTACGTCTCGCCGATCCGATTGCGCGGGACGGGACGGGTACGGTGGTGCACGTGTCGAGCCCCCAGGAGCGACTGGTCGCCCAGCTTGCCAAGATCAAAGAGCTGAGCGGGCTCAGCCTGCGCGCCCTGGCCCGGCAGACGGGTCTGAGCAGCTCGTCGCTGTCCCGGTATCTGACCGGACAGCTCGTGCCGCCGTGGGACGCCGTCGTGGCGCTGTGCCGTGCCGTGGGACGCGATCCCCGGCCACTGCGTGCGCTGTGGGCCGAGGCGGCCGCTGCCGGCCCGGCGCCCGCCCGGCGCCGCAACGATCTGCCGGCCGACCTGTTCGACTTCACCGGCAGGCAAGCCGAGTGCGCGCTGGCCGAAGAGCTGCTGCGCACCACCGGCGCGGTCGCGATCGATGGCATGGCGGGCGTGGGCAAGACCAGCCTGGCCGTGCATGTGGCCCATCGGCTCGTCCCCGCGTACCCGGACGGCGCGCTCTACCTCGACCTGCAGGGCTTCACCCCCGGCCAGGAGCCGCTGGAGCCGCACGCCGCGCTGGGCCGGCTGCTGAGCGCGCTGGACGTCACGCATCCCCCGGCCGGCACCGCCGAACGCGCCGCGCTCTGGCGGTCGGAGCTGTCCCGCCGGCGGGTTCTCGTCGTGCTGGACAACGCGGCCGGCGCCGAGCGGGTGCGCCCGCTGCTCCCCGGCGCGGGGAAGTCCGCCGTACTGATCACCAGCCGCCACCGGCTGATCAGCCTGGACGGTGTGCCGCCGGTGTCGCTGGAGCCGCTGACCGACGACGTCGCGGCGCACCTGTTCTCCCGGGCGGCCGGGCTCGCGCTCACCGAAGACGACGCGATCGGCCAGGTGCTGCGGCAGTGCGGGGGGCTCCCGCTGGCGCTGCGGATGGCGGGTGCGCGGCTTCGCCACCGCCCGGGCTGGACGGTGGCGGTGCTGGCCGAGCGGCTGCGCGCCACCCCCGGCCGCTTCGACTCCGTCTTCGGCATGTCGCTGCAGCAGCTCGACGTGGAAGAGCGCCGCGTGTTCCGGCTGCTGGGCGTGCTGCCGGGCGTCGACTTCGACGCGGCGGCGGCCGGCGCGCTCACCGGCATGCCGCCGGAGCGGGCCGCCGCCGTGCTGGAGGAGCTGGTCGACGCCCACCTGGTCCAAGAGCCCTCGCCGGGGCGCTACCGGATGCACGATCTGATCCGGCAGTACGCCGCGGACCTCGCCGCCGAGGAGGAGCCGCGGGCCGACGACGCCCTGCGCAGGGTGCTGCGGCACTACCTGGATCAGGCCGTCGCGCACGACTGGACCCTGCCCTCGCCGCACCGTCAGGCGCCCTCGCCCGGGGACCCGGCAAAGGCCCTGGCCTGGTTCGACCTCGAGTACGTCAACCTGGTGGCCTGCTTCGACGCCGCCGTACGGCTCGGGGAGGACGAGGTGGTGGCCGAGCTGCCGCAGGCCATGCGGGTCTGGTTCTTCCGCCACCGCGGCACCGACGATCAGGCCCGGCTGCTCGAAGGCGCCGCGGCCGCCGCGGCACGCCTCGGCCGCGACCGGGAGCGGGCCGCGCTGCTCGCGGACCTCGGCTTCGTGCGGGCCGCCGCCGGACGTCTCAACGAGGCGCTCTCGGCGTACGAACGGGCCGAGCAGGCGGGGCCGGACGACGACACCGCGGCCGCATTGGCGCTGCGCATCGGCTGGGTGCGCCGCGACCTCGGTGACCTCGAAGCGGCACGGGCGTACTTCCGGCGGGCACGCGAGCTGTTCGAAAGGCTCGGGCGTCCCGTGGGACAGTCCCAGGCGCTGGCCTTCGACGGGTGGGTGACGCTTCACCTCGGGTGGCGCGACGAGGCCGTCGAGCTCGCCCGGGCATCCATCGCACTCGCGGACGGACCCCCACGGATCACCGGGCTGGTCACCCTCGGTCTCGCGCTCGCGCCGGACGACCCGGCGGAGGCGCTGCGCCTGCTGCACGACGCGCTGGAGCTGTCCGAGCAGCACAATCTCCAGCACAACCAGGCGTGGTGCCACAACTACATCGGTGTCGCGCTGCGGATCACCGGGTCGATCGAGGAGGCGCTCGACCATCACCGCCGGGCGCTCGACCTGCTGGAACCGCTGGCCGAGGCGCAGCTTGAGATCGACGTCCTGCACGTGTACGCCGAGACGTGCCGTGTGGCGGGCCGCCATGACGAGGCGCTGACGCTGCTCGACCGGCTCACCGAGCTCGCGCGCGAGCTGGACCGGCCGTACGACGAGAAGCTCGCCCACGCGGCGCGGGAGGCCGTACGGCGCGAAAAATCCTGCGCGCCGCCCGCCGAGCCGTAGCCGTCCGCGTTAATCGCTTGCCGGTGGCCTTGCGGTCGCCGATGATTGCGGCAATGGCTGCGACACGGCGAACCGGCGGCACGGGTGACGAGCGCGGCACGCCCGTCGAAACCCTGCCCGGCCGGGCGCCCGGCGGCTACGTGAGCGGCCCGGACGCCCCGCTCCGGGCGATGGAGCGCGCACTGGCGAAGATCGCCGACGCCGTGACCGTGGTGCTCGTCGAGGGACCCAGCGACCAGATCGCCCTGGAAACGGCCGCGGCGGGCCGGGGCCGGGATCTCGAGGCGGAGCGGGTCGTGATCGTGCCGATCGGCGGGGCGCACGCGATCGGCCGCTTCCTGGCGGGGTTGGGGCCGCCGGACACCCGGGTGCGCCTGGCGGGCCTGTGCGACCTGCACGAGGAGGAGATATTCCGCCGCGCGCTGGTCGCGAACCGGGTCGGCTCACCCCGTACGCGTGCCGACATGGAACGCCTCGGGTTCTTCGTCTGCGTGAACGATCTGGAGGACGAGCTGATCCGGGCCGTGGGCAGCGCGGAGATCGAAGCGCTCATCGAGGCCCAGGGCGACCATCGGGCGTTCCGTTCCCTGCAGAGCCAGCCCGGCTGGCGTGGCCGGGAGCCCGAAGCGCAGATCCGGCGGTTCCTGGGCAGCGGGGCCAGCCGGAAACTCCGTTACGCGCGGCTGCTCGTCGAGGCGTCGATCGACCGCCTGCCCCGGCCGCTCGACGCGCTGCTTGCCGCCGTCTGAGCCGTACGGAACCGGGTGCGGCGTACCTCGACGGGCGATCTCCCGGCGGCCTCCCCATGACGCGGAAGGGGCACGGGCGGGAACGCCCGTGCCCCTCAATGGGCCCTACTGGCTGTCAGGACCTCCGGCTCAGTCGCAGTCCTCGCTGCTGGAGGAGGAGTGCATCATGGGCCGGCTGTAGCTGCTGACCTGCCGCGTCTCGGTCACGTACCGCGTCTCGGTGACCGGGCGCTGGTAGGTCATCATGCGGGTGTAGCTGACCGGACGGCTCTCGGTGACGAAGTGCGTCGACTTCACCTCGTGAGTCTCCGGCACCATCCGGGTGTAGCTGACCGGACGGCTCTCGGTGACCCAGTGAGTCTCCTTGACCGGCCGCTGGTAGGTGATCGTCCGCGTCACCGGGCGGCTCTCGGTGACCCAGTGCGTCTCCTTGACGGGCCGCTGGTAGGTGACGTTGTGCGTGACCGGGCGGCTCTCGGTGACGTAGCTCACCACCGGCCGCTTATAGGTGACGTACTGGGTCACCGGACGCGACTCGGTGACGTACCGCGTCTGCGTGACGGGCCGCTGGTAGGTGACGTTGTGGGTCACCTGCTTGTTCTCCGTGACCATCCGCGTGTAGGTCACGGGGCGCTGGTAGGCCACCTGGCGCGTTTCGGTCACCGGACGCATCCGGGTGACCATCCGCGTTTCGGTGACCGGGCGCTGGAAGGTGACCTGCCGGGTGAACGTGACCGGACGGCTCTCGGTGACCATGCGCGTCTGCGTGACCGGCCGCTGGTAGGTGATCGTCCGTGTCTCGCTGATCGGACGGCTGTACGACGCCTGTTCGCTAAGCTCCGGGTTGCCGCTCTGCCGCAGCGACGACTCGCTCAGCGACGACTCGCGCAGCGAGGACCGTGAGTGGTAGGCGAGATTGCTCTCGGACTGGCCGCTCGACTCCTCGCTCGAACTGCTCTTCTGGGCGCTCTCCCGCCCGTACTCGCTCTCCTCGTACGCGCGCTTGCTCTGCTCGGCCGCCTCCTCCGACTGCTCGCCGAGCGACTCCTCACCGAGGGACTCCTCGCCGAGGGACTCCTCGCCGAGGCTGGTGCCCGGCTCCTCGGCCTGCGGTGCCTGGACTGCGGCGGCGAGGCCGGAGGGGTGAGCGGTGGTGGAGGCCGATGCGATGGCCGGCCAGAGCGTGACGGCGGACAGGACTGCCGGACCCAGCAGTAATGAGAATCGAGTGCCGTGCATAGAGATACTCCTCTCCGATCAGCGATCGGGTCGTATCTCCATCGTTCGCACACGCCGCAGGAGCCCGTCCAGGCAAGTTGACCCCTCCCGACCCGTTCGGTGTGCCATTCCATGTGCGCCAATGGGCGTGGCTGTAAATGCAGGGCCGATGAACGGGCTCCGTTTTGCCGCGCTATTCCGGATGCGATGGACTTTGAATCGTTGCCGACACGTTTACGAATTCGGTATTGCGCGTTTTCCGGAAAAGCTCAGCGGTGCGCGATCACGACGTACCGCTCGTCGTGGACCGGCTTGCCCCACAGCACGGGATCGGTCAGCGGTTCCGTCCGTACGCTCGCGGCGTACGGCCGCAGCACCTCGACCAGGGGCTCGGCGCTCACCCCGCCGAGCCAGGGCAGGGCACCCGCGCCCGGCACGTACGGCGGGCCGTCCCCGGAGGCCCGCCAGTTGCCCTCGATGAGGATCAGCCGCCCCTGCGGGCGCAGCAGGCCCATCCAGGTGCGCAACGCGCGTTCGGGCGCGGGCAGGGTCCACAGCAGGTGCCGGGCCAGGACGACGTCGAAGGAGGTTCCGGCCGCGGCCGGCGGGTCGCTCGCGTCCCCGGTGAGGACGGGCGTCGGGAAACCCGCGGCGGTGAGCTTGCGCCGGGCCGCCTCGGCCATCCTGGGGGACAGGTCCACGCCCACCGGCCGGTGTCCCTGCTCGGCCAGCAGCAGCGTCAGCGAGCCGGTGCCGCAGCCCAGGTCGAGGACGTCGGCCGGGGGCTCCGGCATCCAGGACCGCAGCCGTCCCGCCCAGGCCGCGCGTACCCGGAGGTCGCGCAGCCCGTGGTCGGCCTCGTCGTCGAAGGTGTCGGCCGCCGCGTCCCAGTAGGAGGCGATCGATTGAGGATCCAGATCGGTCACGGACGCATCTTGTCACCCGTCACCGACAAAGTGGATGTAAAGCCTTAGTCGGGCGGAATCCGTACAGATCAGAAGGATTGCCGGGGTGAACGGTTCACTCCCGGGCCGGCCCGAAGACGCCAAGACCCCGCCAGGAAGATCTCCTGCCGGGGTCCCGCACGTGTGGTGCCGGTGCCGGGTCGCCTCTCGGCGAAAGGCACAACGCGGCTCCAGCCGAACGGTAGTCCGCGAAGGCAAATAGGTGAGGCCCGGGGACACCTGCACACCGGCCACGCTTCATCCAACCACGCGCCCGGACTCGTTGTTCCCGGGAACACGATGTTTTGCCGGGCCGGCCCCGCGGCCGGGCCCCGGTGGAAGACGGTCATCCGCCGGGGACCGGCCGTCACAGCGACGTGACGAACTCCTTCAGCTCCCGCTCGTAACGGCCGGGATCCACGTTCCACGAGCCCGTGTGCCCGCCTCCGCTCGTCCGTACGAGCCTGACGATGTCGGGGCGGGCTTCGGCGAACCGCAGCGCCGGGCCGATCGGCACGGTCGCGTCGTGGTCGTCCACGAAGATCAGCGTCGGGATCGTGAACTCGCGGGCGTGCCGCAGGTGGTCGAGGTCGTCGAAGGACAGGCCGGTGCGCCGCTCGATGACCCATTCGCCCACCGGCACGAGGAAGCCGGGCACGTCCATCTGCTCGGCGCCGAGGGCGATCGGCGCCCGCCAGTCGATGACCGGGCTGTCGAGGATCATGGCTTTGATCGGCTCGCCGGGCAGGTTGCGTACGGTCATCGGCACGATGCCCCCGCCCATCGACCAGCCGTACAGGATGATCGCGGTCGCGCCCCGGCTCTTGGCGTACGTGATGGCCGCCGCCACGTCACGCCACTCGTCGGCGCCGAGGTGGAGCTTGCCGTCCCGGCTCGCCGGGGCGCCCTCGTCGTTGCGGTAGGTGATGCCCAGCACCGGCATCCCCAGGCTGTGGAAGACCGGCAGCACGCGCAGGGCCTCCGCCGGGCCGCCGTTGCGGCCGTGTACGGCGATCACCCAGGTCGTCGAGGTGCCCTCGGTCAGCCAGCCGGGGAAGTCGCCGAGCGGCGAGGGGATCTTCACGTTCGTGTACGGCACGCCGGCGGCGGCCGGGGTGGCGTGGCCCCACAGCCAGCGGTCGAGATAGGCGTGCACGCCGGGACGCAGCTCGCCGCGGACGATCTTGGTGACTTTCCTGGTCACCGTGCCGGCTCCGCTGTCGATCACCGGACCCAGCAGTGCGTTGCCGTCCGCCCAGGTCAGGCCGTACGTGCCGGGGGCGGCCGTGTCGGTGCCGCCCTTGATCGTGACCTGGTCGCCGCCGACGGCCGTCACCTCCAGGGGATAGCCGGAGGTGTGGACGGGATCGATGACGAAGCCGGAGTAGTACCAGCCCGCGCCGCCGACGGCGGCCACCGCGAGCACCACGACGGCGGCGAGCGTCCACAGCAGCCGGCGCCGCCACCGTCTCGTCCTGCGCATGGCCCAGAATCTACTGACCCTTTTTCAGTTGGTTAAGTACGAAGGACGCCCTTTGCGCGCTGGGCCGCGGCCGTCCGGATGGCGGAAAAATGGCGTGCCCGGCGTGGTGATCGGCGGATAGCCTCTCCGCGGTTTCGGGAGGAGTGTCGAAGTGGGACACGTCGAGGTCGGGCATCTGACGCATGTGCTGCCGGACGGCAGGGTGCTTCTGAACGATGTCTCGTTCCGGGTGGGGGAGGGCGTCAAGGCGGCCCTGGTGGGACCCAACGGCGCGGGCAAGACCACCCTGCTGCGGATGATCGCGGGTGATCTCCAGCCGGTCGAGGGCACGGTGGCCCACTCCGGCGGTCTCGGCGTGATGCGGCAGTTCATCGGCAATATCCGGGACGGCCGTACGGTCCAGGACCTGCTGCTCGGCGTCGCGCCGGAACGCGTCAGGGCGGCGGCGGAACGGCTGCACGCCGCCGAGCTCGCGATGATGGAGCGGGACGACGAGAAGACCCAGATGCGGTACGCCCAGGCGATCACCGACTACGCCGACGCCGGGGGCTACGACATCGAGGTGCTCTGGGACGCCTGCACGACGGCCGCCCTCGGCGCGCCGTACGACAGGGTGAAATACCGCGAGGTCGCCACGCTGTCCGGCGGCGAGCAGAAGAGGCTGGTGCTCGAGGCGCTGCTGCGCGGCCCCGATCAGGTGCTGCTGCTCGACGAGCCCGACAACTACCTCGACGTGCCGGGCAAGATCTGGCTGGAGACGGCGCTGCGCGAGACGCCCAAGACCGTGCTGCTGGTCTCCCACGACCGGCAGTTGCTCGCCAACGCCGCCGACCGGATCGTCACGGTCGAGTCCGGCAACGTCTGGATCCACGGCGGCGGCTTCGCGACGTACGCGCAGGCGCGGCGGGAGCGCAACGAACGGCTCGACGAGCTGCGCCGCCGCTGGGACGAGGAGCACGCCAAGCTCAAGCGCCTGGTGAACATGCTCAAGCAGAAGGCCTCCTATAACGACAGCATGGCCCCGGCCTACCACGCGGCCCAGACCCGGCTGCGCCGGTTCGAGGAGGCCGGGCCGCCGGAGCTCCCGCCGAAGGACCAGGTCATCAGCATGCGGCTGCGCGGCGGCCGTACGGGCAAGCGGGCGGTGATGTGCGAGGGCCTGGAGCTCACCGGGCTCATGAAGCCGTTCGACCTGGAGGTCTGGTACGGCGAGCGGGTCGCCGTGCTCGGCTCGAACGGCTCGGGCAAGTCCCACTTCCTGCGGCTGCTCGCGGGGGAGGACGTCCGCCACACCGGAATGGTCAAACTGGGCGCACGGGTGGTGCCCGGGCATTTCGCCCAGACCCACGCCCGGCCCGACCTGTTGGGCCGTACGCCCTGCGAGATCGTCATGACCGAGCACGCCCGGCTGAGGGACGAGGCGATGAAGGCCCTGGCCCGCTACGAGCTCGCCGGCCGGGTCGCCGAGCAGCGGTTCGAGACGCTGTCGGGAGGTCAGCAGGCCCGCCTGCAGATCCTGCTGCTGGAACTGTCGGGCGCCACGCTGCTGCTGCTCGACGAGCCGACCGACAACCTCGACCTGGCCAGCGCCGAGGCCCTGCAGCGGGGCCTGGACGCCTTCGAGGGCACCGTGCTCGCGGTGACGCACGACCGCTGGTTCGCCGCCGACTTCGACCGCTACCTGGTCTTCGGCTCCGACGGCAGGGTGTACGAGTCGCCCGAGCCGGTGTGGGACGAGACGCGGGTGGTCCGTCCGCGCTAGCCGTGTTTCCCCGGGCGCGGCGTTTCCCGGGTGCGGCGCGGCCGGCGCGCCGAAGCCGAATCGCCCCGGTGACGGGTCACGCGAACGCGATGACGCGGCGGCCGCCACCGGACCCGCCGCCCATGGCGTCGAGGGCCTCCGGGGCCCGGTCGAGGCCGATCGGCGTGACCTTGGGCAGGATGCCGTGCTGGGCGGAGAAGGCCAGGGTGTCGCGCAGATCGTGGGGCGATCCGGACGGGGAGGCCATGACGCGCAGCCGGCTGAACACCATCGGCTGGGCGGTGAGGGTCAGCGGGGTGGTGTCGTAACCGCAGAGCACCAGCGTGCCGTCGGGGGCGAGCCCGGTGAGCACGGCGGAGGCGGCCTGGTTGGAGGGGGCGGCGTTGACGATGACGTCCGCCCCGCCGCCCCACGCCCGCAGGGCGGCGGCCGGGTCGGTGTCCCGGGCGGCCACGTACGTCTCCGCGCCGAGCTCCTTGGCGGCCCGCTCGCCCTCGGCAGACCGGCCGACCACGGCGACCCGGGCGCCCATGGCGAGGGCGTACCGGACGGCGAGGGCGCCGACGCCGCCGGCGCCGACGACCGCCACCCGGGAACCGGCGGTGGCGCCGGCCCGGCGCAGCGCGTTGAACGCGGTCAGGCCCGCGCACATCAGCGGCGCCGCGGCCACCGGGTCGAGCCCGGCCGGGAGCGGGGTCACATATCCGCTCTTGAACAGGCCGTATTCGGCGTAGCCGCCGTCGTTCGTGATGCCGGTGATGCGCTTGGACCGGCAGAGGATCTGGTCGCCGGACACGCAGTAGTCGCAGTGGCCGCAGGAGTCGTACAAGAACTGCGCCCCGACCGCGTCACCGACGGACAGGCCGGTGACGCCGCCGCCGAGCGCGGCGACCGTGCCGGTGATCTCGTGGCCGGGGGTGATCGGGAAGCGGGCCATCGGGTAGTGCCCGCGGAGCAGGTTGACGTCCGTGTAACACAGGCCGCAGGCGCTGATCTTCACCAGGACCTCGCCCGGGCCCGGCTCCGGGACGTCACGGTCGACCAGGGACAGCGGGGTGCCGGCCCCCGTGGCGAGCGCCGCACGCATGGCATTCCTTCCGTACGTCGTGGATTGCGGTCGTCACCAGCGTGCGTGGCCCGCTCCCCGGCAGCCAGGGGTGCTCAACCCCAGCCTGTGACCAGCCCGAACGCCGGTCCCGGCGTGTCACGCCAGACGTCGGCCGGGTCGAGCGCGTGCAGTTTCGGCGCGACGCCGGCGTCGTCGGGGACGAACCACAGCAGCCGCTGGGCGGCGTCGGCGGTGACGATGCTGTTGCAGGTGACCTTGAGGGTGCCGAGCGCCGGGTTGACGATCCGCTTGTACTCCTCGTGGCGCACCTTGACCTCATGCGCCCGCCACAGCCCGGCGAACTCGTCGCTTGTCTTCAGCAGGTGATCGACCAGCTCGCGGCTCACCGCGTCGGCGGGGCCGCGGCGGGCGACGGCGGCGCGCAGGTCGGCGACGAGCAGCCGGGAGTGGTAGTCGTGGTCCTCCGGCGGATAAAGGTCGCGGGTGGCCGGAGCGGTGAACCAGTGATAGAGGAAGCTGGCCCGGATCCCGGTCAGGCCCGCCTGCGGCCCGACCAGGACCTGCGCGGCATGGTTCTGCACCACCACCTCATGGATGTCGGTGATCACCATGGCGGGCGTATCCCCCAGTCGCGCCATGAGCTGCCGCAGCGCCGCCTGCATCCGCACCGGCTCCGCCCCCAACGGCGCCGGATGCCCCGCGAGGTGGAACAGGTGGGCGGTCTCGTCCGGGTCCAGGCACAGGGCCCGGGCCAGGGCGTGCAGGACCGGCTCCGACGGGACCTGGCCGCGGCCCTGCTCCAGCTCCGTGTAGTAGTCGGCGGACACGTTCGCCAGCTCCGCCACCTCGTCCCTGCGCAGGCCGGGCACCCGTCGCCGGCCGCTCCCCGGCAGGCCGGCGGCCTCCGGCCGCAGCCGGTCCCTGCGCGATCTGAGGAACGCCCCCAGTTCCCCGAGATCCATCGTGCCCTCCCGCTGCCGTCCCGGTCCCGCACCTCACCGTACGTCGGCGAGGCGCGGGGGAGGGCGGCGGTGTCCGGGGACGGTGGTCCGCCCGCGTTAGACGGCCGGTAAAGATACCGGCGGGAGTGCGCGTGTCCCGGAGGCGGCGTCCCATTCAGGGGTTATGACGGCTAAGTGACGCGACGTTGCCACATGACGGTCGCACTCGCCCTCGCCGCGCTGGCGATGGCGTCGTGCGCGGGGGAAGACGAGCAGGAGGGGCCGCAACCGCTGGCCCTCAAGGAGCAGGTGTCCTCGGTCGTGCGCTCGGGGGCCGGGTACGCGGTGACCTGGGCGGGGGTGCTGAACAACCCCAACCGCTGGCACTTCGGGGAGAACGTCGTCGCCGTGGTCACGGCCGTCGACGCCGCCGGCAAGGAGGTCGTCCACCTGGAACAACCGCTGGACGCGGTGCCTCCCGGCCGTCCGCTGGCCTTCAGCGGCCAGGTCCCCAGCAGCGCCCAGCCGGTCCGGGTGAAGATCGACTACCGTCCCGCCGAGTGGCGGCCGATCAAGCGCATCCCGTCGGCCTTCCTCAAGTTCCCGATCGAGGACGTACGCACCGACAAGCAGCCGGGCGGGTCCTATCTCGTCACCGGCTATGTGGTCGACCCGTTCCGCAAGCCCGCCAGGAGTCTTTCCGTCACGGCCCTGCTGCGCGACGCCGCGGGCAAGCTCCTCGGCGGGGCAACGTCGTACGTGGACGACGTACGGCCGGGGGCCAGGCGCAGGTTCGTCATCACCGTCGAGGGGGTGCGCGGGGCGGTCGCCGCGACCGACGTGCAAGCCACGACCTGGGGCTCCACCGCGAAGACGTACGAGGACCTGGCCCAGGCCGGCGCCGTGTCGCTGCACACGATCCCGCCGACGACCGAGCCGTTCGCCAAGGACCGCGGGTATCCGCCGCCCACCGACCGGCGCCAGTGAGCGGCCCCGCGCCGGTCTTGACAGGAGAGGCGGGTTACCGTAGCGGGATGGCGACCCCCAAGATCGTGCTGTTCGGAGCCACCGGCTTCACCGGCAGGCTCACCGCCGGAGCGCTCGTCGCGCGCGGGGCCCGGCCGGTGCTGGCCGGACGGGACCGGGCGCGGCTCACGGCCCTCGCGGGTTCGCTCGCCCGCTCGGGCGGCGGCGACCTGCCCACCGTGGTGGCCGACGCCACCCGGCCCGACTCCGTACGCCGCATGGTCGGGCCGGGTGACGTGCTGATCTCGACCGTCGGCCCGTTCGTCCGGTGGGGAGAGGCCGCGGTCGCCGCCGCGACCGAGGCGGGCGCGGTCTACCTCGACAGCACCGGGGAGCCCACCTTCGTCAAACGGATCTTCCAGCGGTACGGCCCCGCCGCGGCGGCCAGGGGCGCGGCGCTGATCACCGCGTTCGGGTACGACTACGTGCCGGGCAACCTCGCGGCGACCCTCGCGCTGCGCAAGGCCGGGCCGGAGGCCGTCCGCGTGGACGTCGGCTACTTCCTGGACGGCGGGACGGTGCGTCACACCAGCGCCGGCACCCGGGCCTCCGCCCTCGGCATGGTCCTCGAACCGATGTACGGCTTCCGGGAGGGCCGCATCGTCCCCGAACACGGCCGCACCCGGCGGTTCGTCGTGGACGGCCGGGTGCGGCACGGCCTGTCCATCGGCGCCTCGGAGCATTTCACGCTCCCGCCCGCGCACCCGGGTCTGCGCGAGGTGAACGTCTACCTCGGCTGGCTGGGCGGGCTGACCCGGGCCGCGGGCGTGCTGGCCAAGGCCACCCCGCTGATCGCCGCGGTGCCCGGAGCCCGGCGGGCGACCCACGCGCTGGCCGACCGGGCGCTCCGTACGCGCGCCGCGCCCGCGGGGGCGGGGGTGTCGTCGCGCATCGTCGCCGAGGCGTACGACGGGGAAGGCCGCCGCCTGGCCGCCGTCCGGCTCGCCGGCGGCGACCCGTACGAGTTCACGGCCCGTGCGCTGGCCTGGGCGGCGACGACGGCGCTCGCCGAGGGTGTGCACGGCACCGGCGCCCTGGGACCCGTCGACGCCTTCGGCCTGGACGCGCTCATGCGCGGATGCGCCGAGGCGGGAATGACCGAATGACGCGTCTCACACCACACGCGCTGCGATTTCCATAAGCCGGATTTTTCGTGTTTAGGCCCGCAATGAAGCGGTGATTTCCGGCAAATCGCCTGGATGGCAAAGTGTAAAACTCGGCCGAGTAGTTACGCGACTTCGCCTGAATGGGTGGAGCGGGGAGTTACTGAGCATTTACTCTCCGTTATATGAACGATGGCGTCCTGGTCGAGGCGTTGCGGGCCCGGGATCCGGGAGCGCTGGCCGCTCTTTATGACACGTATGCGGAGAACCTCTACCGGTACTGCCGTACGCTGCTGGCCGGTCCCGACGCCGCCCAGGTCGCGCTGCGCGACACGCTGATCGCCGCGGAGGCCCTCATAGGCTCGCTGGCCGACCCGGACAGGTTCCGTGCCTGGCTGTATGCCCTCGCCCGGGGCGAGTGCCTGCGCCGCCGTACCCCCGGGGAGGAGGACGGGCCGGAGTCCGGACCGGCGCCCCTCACGACCGTGCCCTTCCCCGGCGTCTCGGCGGACGGCCCCGAGGCCGACCTGCGCCTGGTGGCCAGCAGCGCGGTGGGGGCGCTGTCCGTCGACGACCGGGAAGTGCTCGAACTGGTGACCCGGCACGCGATGACCGGCCGGGATCTGGCCGCCGTGCTCGGCGCGGGCGAGCGGTACGCCGAAGGGCTCCTCGAAGCGGCCACGGAACGCCTGCGCGAGATGGTGACCGTCGAGCTGCTGGCCCGGCGCACCACCCACGACTGCGAGCGGGCCTCCGCCATCCTCGCGGGATTCACCGGGGAACTCACTCCGCAGCTGCGGGCCCAGCTCCTCCGGCACCTCGCGCGGTGCGAGACCTGCGCGCGCCACCGCGTCCGGCAGGTCTCCCCGGCCAAGGTGTTCGGCCTGCTCCCCCAAGTCGCCCTGCCCGAGACGCTGCGGGTGCGGGTGCTCAGCAGCTTCATCGACCCCGAGCTCGTCCCTTACCGGCGGTATGTCGCCAAGCGCGTCGGCCCGCTGAACGCCGCCGGCTTCCCGAGGGCAGGCCGCCGCGAAGGCAGGCTCGCGCAGGCGGTGGCGGGCACGGTGGCCGCCCTGGCGGCGGTCGCGACGATCGCGCTCGTGTTCGCCCAGTTCGCCGGTGACCTGCGGGAGCGGACCACCGACACGATCGCCCTGCGCCGGCCGCCCACGGCCGCGGCTCCGTCCGGCTCGCCCACGGGCACCGCCTCGCCGGAGGAGTCCGGGGACGAGGCCGGAGAACGGTCACCCGCGCCCCCGGCCTCCCGGGATCTGGCCGAGCCGGTGGCGCCCGCGCCGCCCGCGGAGCCGGTCGCCCTGCCGCGCCCGATGCCCCTGCCCGCTCCCGCGCCGCCGTCCGTCGTACGGCCGCGCCATCCCGCACCGCCCGCGCGGCCGTCCGCGCATCCCACCGACGTGCCGTCCGTGCCTCCGCGGGGCACCTCGCCGTCCGGCCCGACGCCGATGCCCCCGAGCGCCCCCGGCACGGGACAGGGGGAGGAGCCCGGCCCCGGCGGCCCGGGTTG
>JADGHC010000729.1 GCA_019689655.1 Microbispora sp. | reverse complement strand
TGGTCACCGCGGTGGCCATGCTGGTCACCGGCTGGGTGTCCAGCCGGATCGGCGCCAAGCGGACCCTGCTCGCCGGGCTGGCCATGATCGTGGTGTTCAGCGCCCTGGCCGGCGCCTCGGACAGCATCGGCGGCATCGTCGGATTCCGGGCCGGCTGGGGCGTCGGCAACGCACTGTTCATCGCCACCTCCCTGGCCGTGATCGTCGCGTCGGCCAGCGGCGGGTTCGCCGGCGCCATCATCCTGTACGAGACCGCGCTCGGCCTCGGCATCGCGGTCGGCCCGCTGCTCGGTGGGCTGCTCGGGGAGGTCAGCTGGCGAGGTCCGTTCTTCGGCGTGGCCGCCCTGATGGCCATCGCACTCATCGCCACGCTGGTGCTGGTGGAGCCGCTACCGCCACCCGCCCGCAGGACCAAGCTGACCGAGCCGCTGCGCGCCCTGCGCCACCGCGGGCTGCTGACCATGTCACTGACCGCGCTCTGCTACAACTGGGCGTTCTTCACCGTGCTGGGCTACGCGCCGTTCCCCATGGGCCTCGACGCCATCCGGCTCGGCCTGGTCTTCACCGGCTGGGGCATCCTCGTCGCCGTCTTTTCCGTCTTCGGCGCACCCTGGCTGCAGCGCCGGCTGGGCATCCCGCGCACGCTGTACGCCAACTTCGCCCTGTTCGCGCTGGTGGCCCTGGTCATCGCGGTCTGGACCGACAAGCCGCCCGTCCTCATCTGCGCGGTTGTCGCGGCCGGCATCTTCATCGGCGTGAACAACACTGTCACCACGCAGGCGGTGATGACCGTCGCCCCGGTCGAGCGCTCGGTCGCCTCCGCCGCGTACGGCTTCGTCCGCTTCATCGGCGGCGGCCTGGCGCCGTACGCGGCGGGCAAGATGGTCGAGGCGAGCAACATCCACGTGCCGTTCTACGTCGGCGTGGGCGCCCTGGTGCTGGCGGCCGGTGTGCTGGCCACCGGGCATCGGCTGCTCGGTGAGGCGGAGCGGGTCCAGGCGGAGTTGGCGCGCGGCGGGTCAGCGCCGGCCCCACAGCCCGCGATCGTGCAGGTGCGTTCCCCGAACTGACGGGACACGCCACTTTTGTCGAGAAACGCACAACTGCAAGATCGTAAAGTTAGAGGGGTGGTGGGATGGCGGGGTTGCGCGGGGTGACCGGAGCGATCCGGCGGTACGCCGAGCCGAGCGGCGGCCGCGGGTCCTCCTCCCCCTTGTTGGGCCAGAAGGACATCGCGCGTTCGGCCATCGCCGTGATGGTCAGCGACGGGTTCACCCCGAGGTTCGCGCTGACCGCCGAGCCGTCGATGACGTGCAGGCCGGGGTGGCCGTACACCCGGTGGTACGGGTCGACGACGCCGTCCTGCGGCGACGCCCCGATGACGGCCCCGCCCAGGATGTGTGCGGTCACCGGCGCCCCGAAGACCTCCGTGATCGACCCACCGGGCACGCCGCCGAGCTCCTCCGCGAGCAGCCGGACCGCTCGGTTGCCGGCCGGAATCCAGCTCGGGTTCGGCGCCCCGTGACCCGGGCGGGCGACGAGGCGACGGCGACCGTACCAGGTCCTGCGCAGGGACAGGGTCAGCGAGTTGTCCAGCGACTGCATCACCAGCGCGATGACGGTGCGTTGCGACCAGCCGCGCAGCCACAACGTCCGGGCCGCCGCGACGGGGTGGCGGGCCACCGTGCCCAACCAGCGCAGCGGCCGGCGCGGGCCGCCGTCGGTCAGCAGTGTCTGCAGCACACCCAAGAAATTCGAGCCCTTGCCATATCTGACCGGTTCGATGTGTGTGTGATCGTCCGGGTGGAACGAGCTGGTGATGGCGACCCCGTCGGTGAGGTCCAGGCCGCGACGCCGGGCCACCCGGGCGGGCACGCTCGCCCCGAGGATCGACTCGGAGTTGGTCCGGGTGAGCGCGCCGACGCGGGGCGACAGCCCGGGTAGCCGTCCGGTCAACCGCATCCGGTGCAGCAGCCGCTGGGTGCCCAGCGCGCCGGCCGCGAACACGACCTGGTCGGCGTCGAACGTCCGCCGCCGCACCCCGCCGGTCCGCCTGGTCGCCACCCGGTACCCGGTGGTGGTCGGGATCACCGCGGTGACCGTGGTCAGCGGGAAGACCTGGGCACCGGCCTGCTCAGCGAAATACAGGTAGTTCTTGACCAGGGTGTTCTTCGCCCCGTACCGGCAACCGGTCATGCACGCTCCACAGTGGATGCATCCGGTACGGTCCGGACCGGCACCGCCGAAGTACGGATCGCTCACGCGGACACCGGGCTCACCCAGGAACACCCCGACGGGCGTGGGGTGGAACGTCTCCCCGACCCCCATCCGCTCAGCCACGGCGCGCATCGCCGCGTCGGCGGCCGTGTGCCGCGGATACTCGACGACGCCGAGCATCGCCTCCGCCGTGTCATAGTGCGGCGCGAGCTCCGCCCGCCAGTCGGTTATGTCCCTCCACTGTGGATCGTTAAAGAAGTCGTCGAGCGGCCGATAGAGCGTGTTGGCGTAGACCAGGCTGCCCCCACCCACGCCGGCGCCGGACAGCACGAACACACCGCCGGCCCCGCCCGACCCGGGCAGCAGGGTCAAGCGCTGGAT
>JADGHC010000728.1 GCA_019689655.1 Microbispora sp. | reverse complement strand
GGCGCCGGTCAGGGATGGCGGACCCAGGCGCCGCGTTTCATCACGCCGGCGATGTGCAGGTCGTCGTCGAGCACGACCAGGTCGGCGTACTTGCCGACGTCGATCGAGCCGATCTCGCCGTCCAGCCCGAGGACGCGGGCGGGGGTGAGCGAGGCCATCAGCGAGGCGTCCACCAGTGAACGCCCGACCTCCCGCACGGTGCGGCGGAAGGCCGCGTCCATCGTGAGCGTGCTGCCGGCGATCGCGCCTCCTTCGGCGAGGCGGGCCACGCCGTCGCGCACCTCGACCGTCATCGGGCCGAGCGGGTAGCGCCCGTCGCCCATGCCCGCCGCCGCCATCGCGTCGGTGATCAGCGCCGTACGGCCCGCGCCCGCCGCGTCCATGGCCAGGCGCAGCATGGCCGGGTGGACGTGGACCCCGTCGTTGATCAGTTCGACCGTCACCCGTTCGTCCTGCAGCAGGGCGGCGATCGGCCCCGGCGCACGGTGGCCCAGCGGAGGCATGGCGTTGTAGAGGTGGGTCGCGACGCTCGCTCCCGCCGCGATGCCGTCGAGGGTCTGCTCGTAGGTGGCGTCGCTGTGCCCGATGGCGGCGATGATTCCCTCGGCGGCGGCGTCCCTGATCACGTCGAGCGCGTTCGGCAGCTCCGGGGCGATCGTCAGCATCCGCACGTGCCCCCGCCCGGCCTTCACCAGCTCCCGGAACTCCGCCCGGTCCGGGTCGCGCAGCAGCGTGGGCTCGTGCGCGCCGCAGCGCGACTTGGCGATGTACGGCCCCTCGAAGTGGATGCCGGCGACCAGGCCCTCCTCGCACAGGTCGGCGAGCATCGCGGCGGCCCGCGCGAGCGTGCCGGGCGCCGCGGTGACCAGGCTGGCCATGAGCGTCGTCGTGCCGCGGCTCAGGTGGAAGCCGGCGACCGCCGCCGCGGTCTCCGGGTCGCCGTCGGGGAAGCTCCCGCCGGCGCCGCCGTGGCTGTGGATGTCGACGAAGCCGGGGACGACGGTGCGTCCGCCGAGGCCGAACCCGTCGCGCGGGGCCCGCCCGCGCCCGATGTGGGTGATCCTGCCGTCCTCGATCGTCAGCCAGCCGTCGTGGACGCCGCCGGGAGTGACGACGCGGGCATCGGAGAGTGTCACGCTCATGCCGCCATCCTCGCGCGTACGGCGCGAGAGTGCCGCGCCGGGTCGGGGCACCCGCCCGGGCGGGCGCCGACGGCGATCCCCCGCTCGCAAGCGAACCGCATGCCCGGCGCTCGACCGTTCCAAGTCATCATGAAGTCGAGCACAAGCGGGGATCGCCATCCTCTCGATGGGTCGTAGATCGCGGCCCATCGAGTACAGAGAGGATGCGAACGACATGTTCAGGATCGACGACCTTCCCGCGGGTGTCACCGAGCTCGACGGCGAGGCCCTGGAGGTCATCGCGGGCCGGGAGCCGATGTCGCCGGGCTCCGGCTACGTCTGCACCGCCAGCCAGGCGGGCGACTGCTGGATGGTCTGACCGCGTGCGTTCACGGGCGGCGGGGAGCCCGGTCGTCCGGCTCCTCGCCGCCCCCGGCTACGAAGGACCCGCCGACTGTGTTATTGATCATCAGCAGCCACCGCGACGACTCGGTGCACGCCGTGATGCCAAGGCTGCGCGAGCGCGACGTGCCGTTCCTGTGGTGGAACGAGGCCGACTACCCCGGAACCTCCACCCTGACCACAAGCTGTCTCGACGGCCGCTGGCACCAGACGCTGACCTACGGGGGCGAGACCCACGACCTGTCGGAGATCACAGCGGTCTGGTATCGCCGCCCCGACCGGCCGTCCGCCGCCGGCGTGCCCGAGCCGTCGCAGCGTGCCTTCGCCGAGCACACGGCCAGGGTCGCGCTCGCCGGGGCGTACGACCTCATGGACGCCCGGTGGATGCCCGCGACGCCGCAGCACGCGATGTCGGTCGACAACAAGCTGCTGCACCTGCGCAGGGCCACCGAACTCGGGCTGACCGTGCCGGACACGGTGGTGACCAACGACCCGCAGGCCCTGGTGCCGTGGTGGAACCGGGCCGGGGGACGCATGATCACCAAGACGCTCGACTTCCACCCCTTCGCCCTGGACGGGGAGGACCGGCATCTGTTCACCGCCTCCGTGCCGAGGCGCCGGCTCACCGGCCGGCACCGCCTCCGGTACGGCCCGGCGATCCTGCAGCCGAACCTGCCCAAGGCGTACGAGCTGCGGGTGACCGTGGTCGGCGAGCGGGTGTTCGCCGCCCGCATCGACTCCCAGGCATCACGGCTGACCGCGCTCGACTGGCGGCACTACGAGGACCCCAAGGTGGGCTACACGGCCTACGACCTGCCGCGGGACGTCGCGGACCGTTGCGTCCGCCTGGTGGCGGGGCTGGGGCTGAGCTTCGGCGCGCTGGACTTCATCGTGACGCCCGACGGGCGGCACGTCTTCCTGGAGCTCAACGTCAACGGCCAGTGGGCCTTCGTCGAGATGCTGACCGGGATGCCCATCGGCGACGCCATCGCCGACTGGCTGGCCGGGGCCGTCGCGGTCCCCGCCGCCTCCCCCGCCGGTGCGCACGCGTACGGCTCCGCGCCGGTGCGCCCCGACTC
>JADGHC010000727.1 GCA_019689655.1 Microbispora sp. | reverse complement strand
GAGTGGGACGGGGAGGCGGGCCGGCTCGTCCTTACCAAGCCGCTTTCCGGCCCGTCTGCCCGCATATTTCGTATTTCACCCATCTCATCAGCCTCGCCCGATTCATCCCTCCTGCCGTAAAATCCCGGGCCCGCGGTCCGGGCGCCCCCCCAGAAGAGAGATCGAACCATGAAGAAATGGCAGACCCTGGCGGTCGTCGCCGTACTCGCCGCGGGGGCCGCGGCCTGCAGTGACCCCTCCGTGGCCCCCGGCGCGGACACCGCGGGCGGCACCACGCAGGACGCCGCCGTCACCTGGCCCGACCCGACGGCCCGGCTCGACGGCGTCACGCTGACGATCTGGGCCGCGCAGAACAGCAACACCGTCCCCAAGCAGGTCGTCGACGCGTTCGGCAAGGCCACGGGCGCGAAGATCGACATCGTCACCATCCCCGACCCCTACGAGCAGGGGGTGCAGACCAAGGTCGCCACCGGGGACAAGCCCGACCTCGCGTTCTGGCAGCCGACCGCGTCCATGCTCACGGCCATCAACGCCAAGACCAATCTGCAGCCGCTCGACCAGGCGCCCTGGCTGTCCAAGCTCGCGCCGCAGCTCAGGGACATCACCGGGATCCTGGACGGCACGCGGTACGCCGCCCTCATCACCAGCCCGGCCGTCGAGGGCGTCTACTACAACAAGGAGGTCTTCGCGGCCAACGGGATCACCGAGATCCCGGAGAACTTCGACGAG
Organism: Microbispora sp.; assembly: GCA_019689655.1. Taxonomy (GTDB): domain Bacteria; phylum Actinomycetota; class Actinomycetes; order Streptosporangiales; family Streptosporangiaceae; genus Microbispora. Next base: position 1,873 of record JADGHC010000727.1, on the reverse strand, counting down.
ATGATCGAGGTGGCCCGCACGCTCAAGGCCAAGGGCGTCACCCCCTTCTTCGAGATGGGCGGCGACCGGTGGGCCACCCAGTGGTGGGTCCAGGTCCAGCTCGCCGACGCCGCGAAGGACGGGCTCTGGGACAAGATCAACAAGGGCGAGGAGACCTTCTCCAGCCCGGTCGTGCTCAACGCGATCAAGAGGTACAAGTCGCTGATCGACGAAGGCCTGTTCAACAAGGACATCAAGACCGCCACGTTCGAGGACCAGGGCAAGGCGCTGCTGGACGGCAAGGCGGCCATGGTCGTGCAGGTCAACTCCTTCTTCGGTCAGCTCCAGGCGAGCGCCGACACCGCCACGCTCGACAAGAAGATCGGCTTCTTCCCGGTCTCCCCCAGCGGCAACGTCGGCACCTTCATCCCCGACCAGTCCAACGCCCTCGTGGCCTTCAAGACCGGCGACGCCAAGCGCGAGGCCGCCGCGCGCCAGCTGCTGTCGTTCTGGATGGGCCCCGGCTACAAGGACTTCATCGCCGACCGCAACACCGTCTCCCTGGAGACCGACGTGCCGAGCCCAGGCTCGGTGCCCGAGGCGCTGCGGCAGGTGCACGCCTCCCTCGGCGAGGCCGTCGGCTCCATGCAGGCCCTCGCCGTGGCCAATCCCGACCTGTACCTCAATCTCGCCGACATGATCTCCGGCACGATGACGCCCGAGCAGGTGGCCTCCGCCACCCAGCAGCAGTTCGCCCAGCTCGCCAAAGCCGCGGGCGTGGCCGGTTTCTGACCCTCACCGACAGGCCGCCGACCAGGGCGCGGGGACCGCGGCTCGTCCCTCGTCCCCGCGCCCGGCAAGGACATGCCATGCTGACTGCCACGGACACCCCCGTTCCGGACCGGCCGCTCGCGCCGTCGCCCGTCCCGCGCGGTCCGGCCGGGCGCGCCCGCCGCAAGCCGGACCGGACCCACCCCATGTGGTTCATGGCACCGGCGTTCGCGATCCTGCTGGTGTTCTTCTTCCTGCCGACCGCGTTCAACTTCGTGTACGCGTTCACCGACTGGTCGGGCTTCAAAAGCGACATCAGGCCGGTCGGGTTCGACAACTTCGCCGCCCTCGCCTCCGGCGGCACGCTGCTGTCCGCCGTACGCATCACGATCGTCTACGCCGTGCTCGTGGCGATCTTCCAGAACCTCTTCGGGCTGGGCCTGGCGCTGCTGCTGGAGCGCGACACCCGGCTCAACCGCCTGCTGCGGGTGTTCTTCCTCATCCCGGTGCTGATGTCCGCCCTGGCCGTCGGCTACATCTTCCAGGCGCTGCTCAAGCCGGAGGGCAGCGTCAACCAGGTGCTTTCACAGATCTTCCGGCACCACATCGACTACGCCTGGCTGGGCGACACCCGCTGGACCATCGTGGTGGTCGCCCTGGTCCACGCGTGGAAGTGGATGGGCCTGTCCATGCTCATCTATCTGGCCGGGCTCAAGACGATCCCCGAGGAGATCATGGAGGCGTCCCGCATCGACGGCGCCTCGCGCTGGCACGCGTTCCGTCGGCTGCGCTTCCCGCTGCTTGCCCCGGCGGTCACGTTCAACGTCGCCACCGCCCTGCTCGGGTCGATGAACGGCTTCGACATCGTGCAGGCCACCACCGGCGGAGGCCCGGCGCGGACGACCGAGATCCTCAACATCTTCATCTACCGGACCTTCGGGCAGGGCCTGTTCGCCCAGGCCACCACGATGAGCCTGGTGCTTTTCCTGCTCGTGTCGCTCCTGGCCTTCCCCGTCATCCGCATCCTGCGCAAGCGCGAGGAGATCTTGTGACGCCGCACTCCCCCGCCCGCCGGGACCCCGCCTCCGGGCGGGCCTCGTTCGCGACCCGCCTGCAGCCGTTC
>JADGHC010000726.1 GCA_019689655.1 Microbispora sp. | reverse complement strand
CCGGGGGGGGGGGGGGCCCCTGGGGGGCGCGGGGGCGCGCCGGCCCGCCGCGCGCCGCCGCGCCGGAAGGCACGCCGGGGGCAGGCCGATCCCGCGTCGTTCCCGGGGGTCCGCCGGGACTCCGGCAGGCGCTCCCGGCGCGGGCGTACGGTCACGCCCGGACCGGTCAGCGGACGGCGCAGGGCGTGCCGTTGAGGGTGAAGGAGGCCGGCTTGCCGTTCGTGCCGGACTGGCCGGCGATGAAGCCGAACGACGCCGTGCCGCCGGCCGGGATGACGGCGTTCCATCCGGCGTCGGTCACGGTCACGGTGCCGCCGCTTTGACGGTAGACGCCGTTCCACACCTGGCTGATCTGCTGTCCGTCGGGGAAGGACCAGGTAAGGCTCCAGCCGTCGACCGCCGTGCCGCCGGTGTTCGCGATCGTCACATCGCCCTGGAAGCCGCCCTGCCACTGGTTGGTGATGGTGTAGGTCACCTGGCAGCTCGTGGTCGGCGCCGGCGTGGGGCTCGGGGAAGGCGTCGGGCTCACGGAGGGGGTCGGGCTCACGGAGGGCGCCGGACTGGGCGACGGCGAGGGGGACGCGCCGAGTTTGGCGGAGATGATCGGGGTCAGCCGGTCGGCGATCTTGATGTGCCCGGCGTCGTTGGGGTGCACGGAGTCGCTCAGGTCCGCGCTGGTCAGCCAGCCCTCGGTGTCGACGTAGTACACGTTGGCGTCGCCGCCGTCGTTGAGGGTCTCGACCGCGGCCCGAGTCTGGGCGGCGAACCGCTTGCTGAAGGTCTCGAGCGCGAAGATGGCCGCCTTGGGATATTTCGCCCGCACCTGCCGCAGAAGGCTGGTGTAGGCGGCCTGGAACTCCGGCGTGTGCACCCCGTGGCCGGAGTCGTTGGTGCCCAGGTTGATCACGACGGCGTCGGCGGTGTAGCGGGAGAAGTCCCAGTCGGGGGTCGGCGTGTTGGGGTCGAGCTTGACGAACTGCTTCTCCAGGCCGACGCAGCCGTCGGCGGTGGCGACCAGGCAGGCGCCGCCCTGGGCGATCTGGGTGTGCCGCGCGCCCAGCCGCTCCCCGATGAGCCAGCCGTACGCGGTGAGGGCGTTCTTCGACGTCGTCGTCCCCACGGTGATCGAGTCGCCGACGAACTCGATGAGCGTACGCGGAACCGGCAGGGCGACCGTGGTGGCGCCGGGATCGAGGACGAGCCCCCGGAAGACGGCGTCGCCGTGATAGGACCCCGCCACGACTCGGTAGGACACGCGCAGGGTGTGGGTGCCGGGCTTCAGCGGGGTCGGAGTGAGGTTCACCGTGCCGCTGACGTTGGTGTAGTAGGTGAACGGCCCTCCGTCGATGCTGGCGTACAGGTCGATGCTGTTGCGCTGCTTCAGCTTGACGGTGGTGCCGGTGAAGCCGGTGGTGAAGTAGGCGCCGGCCCAGTGCGGCGTGTACGCGGTGGGATCGGTGGTGTCCCACCGCCCGGTGAAGGTGATGTCGGGATCGGTCGGCGAGCCGTCGCCGGTGGCGGCGTGCGCGCGGGGCGGCAGTGCGATCGCGACGGCGGCCAGGGCCGCGGCCAGTGCGGCGGCGAGCGAGGAGCGCAGCGCCCCTCTCGTGAGGTAGGGCACGGACGGCCTCCGCTAGGGGACGGGAACACCGATCTTGGGTGCGATGATGGGGGCGAGACGGTCGGCGATCTTGATGTGCCCGGCGTCGCTGGGGTGCCCGTCGCCGTCGGCGTAGTCGGCGCCCGGCGTCAGCCAGCCCTCGGTGTCGATGTAATAGACGTCGGCGTCGCCGGCGGCGTTGCGGGCCGCCACCGCCGCCTTGGTCTCGGCGACGTAGCGCTGCTTGAACGTCTCCATCGCGAACAGGGCCGCTTTCGGATACTTCGCCCGGATGGCGGCGAGGAAGGCGGTGTAAGCGGCCTGGAAGGCGGGGCCGGTGACGTGATGGCCGATGTCGTTGGTGCCGAGGTTGATCACGACGGCGTCGGCGGTATAGCGGGAGAAGTCCCAGTCCGTGTCGCCCGTGCTCCCGAGCTTGAAATACTGCGTGCTCTGCCCGGGGCACCCCTCCTGCGCGACCAGGCAGTAGCCGGCGCGGGCGATCTGGGTGTGCCGCACGTGCAGCTTCTCCCCCAGGACCCAGCCGTACGCGGACAGCGCGAGCTTCGAATCGAGATATCCGGCGGTGATGGAGTCGCCGACGAACTCGATGAGCTTGCCGGGCAGGTTCGGGGGCACGGTGCTCGCTCCCGGGTCGAGCACCAGCCCTTGGAAGATCGTGTCCCCCGAGCGGTAGGACACGCGCAGCGTGTGCGTCCCGGCGGGCAGCGGGGCCGGGGTCAGGTTCACGGTGCCCCGGACGCCGGCGTAGAAGACGTCGTCACCCCCGTCGATGCTGACGTACATGTTGACGGCGTCCCGCTGTTTGATCTTCACCGTGGTCCCGGTGAACGCGGTCACGAGGTAGGCGCCCGTCCAGTTCGGCACGTACCCGGTGCTGGAAGTGGTGTCCCAGCGTCCGACGTAGGTGATGTTCGGGTCGCTCGGGCTTCCGTCGCCGCCGCGCGGAGTCGGCGTGGGGGTGGGGCTCGGCGTCCGGCTCGGGGA
>JADGHC010000068.1 GCA_019689655.1 Microbispora sp. | reverse complement strand
GCGTCGAGCGGCACCGTGGGCGCCCGGGGAATAGGCGACCCGGACTTTCCCGACGACGGAAACGGCGGCTACGACGTCCAGCACTACGACCTCCGCCTGTCGTACGACCCGTCGTCGAGGAAGCTCGCCGGCAGCGCCACAATCCAGGCGAAAGCCGTACAAGACCTGACGTCGTTCGACCTGGACCTGCACGGGCTCACGGTGAGCCGGGTGACGGTGAACGGCGCGGCGGCCTCGTTCAGCCGCAGCCGGGACGAGCTCGTGATCGAGCCGGCCCGGCGGATCTCGCACGGCGCCGCCTTCGCGGTGACGGTCGACTACGCGGGCGTGCCCGAACCGTTGCAGGACACCGCCAACCTCGGGAAATACGGCTTCATCCCCACCCCGGACGGGGCGTTCGTCACGTGCGAGCCGAACGGCGCGAAGACCTGGTTCCCGTCGAACGACCACCCCTCGGACAAGGCCACCTACGACTTCCAGATCACCGTTCCCCAGGGGCTGACCGCGATCGCCAACGGCGAGATGGCCGGGACCCCGCAGACCACGGCGGGCAAGACGACCTTCGTCTGGCGGGAGAAGCACCCGATGGCGAGCTACCTCGCCACGATGACGACCGGGAAGTTCCAGGTCCGCACCGGCAGGAGCGACAAGGGCCTGCCGATCTACGTCGCCGTCGCCGACTCCTTCCGCGGCTCGCTGAACACCCTGCTCACCGAGACGGGGCAGATCACCGACTACTGGTCGTCCGTGTTCGGGCCGTACCCCTTCTCCTCCACCGGCGGGGTGATCGACGACTACGCGGCGGGGTACGCGCTGGAGAACCAGACCAAGCCCATCTACGGCGGCTTCTCCCCCGAGCCCACGATCATCGCGCACGAGCTCGCGCACCAGTGGTTCGGCGACAGCCTGAGCATCGGGCGCTGGCGCGACCTGTGGCTGAACGAGGGCTTCGCGACGTACGCCGAGTGGCTGTGGGCGGAGCACACCGGCCAGTACACGGCCGACTCGGCCTTCCGGCGCCTCTACGCGAGGGCGGACGACCCGATGTGGAGCTACCCGCCGGGCATGGCCCGCGCCGACGACCTGTTCGGCGTCGCCGTCTACAACCGCGGCGCGATGACGCTGCACGCGCTGCGCAGGACGATCGGCGACGACAAGTTTTTCCCGCTGATCAGGGCGTGGACCGACGCCCACAGGTACGGCAACGTCACGACGCGGGAGTTCATCGCGCTGGCCGAGCGCATCTCGGGCAAGAACCTCCAGGGTTTGTTCGACGCCTGGTTGTTCCAGCCGAAGCGTCCCGCCCCCGTCGCCTGACCGGCTCGTCCCGTGAGCCGCCGGTCATCGCGCCCGTACGGGGCGTCGTTCCGCAGCGAGGCTGAGGGAGCGGAGGCACAAAATTTCCGGCCGCCGCCCCGCCCGCTCACGCGACGCCCCCTCTGATCACGAGCACTGCTAGGAGAACAGCAGCTTGTAGCCGTCGCGCCGCAGCGCGCTGAGCACCTCGTCGCAGTGGGCGGGGCCGCGGGTCTCCAGTTGCAGCAGGACCTCCGCCTCCTCCAGGTGGAGCCGGGAGCCGAACCGCTCGTGCACCACGTCGAGCACGTTGACCCCGAGGTCGGCCAGCCGGGCCAGCAGCGCGGCCAGCGCCCCGGGACGGTCGGTCAGCCGGATGCGGAAGGCGAGGTAGCGGCCCGCCGCCGCCAGGCCGTGCCGCAGCACCCTGGCCAGCAGCAGGGGATCGATGTTGCCGCCCGACAGCACGACCACCACGGGCGGCTCGAACGCGTGCGGCTGATCGAGCAGCGCCGCGACCCCCGCCACCCCGGCCGGTTCCACCAGCAGCTTCGCGCGTTCGAGGCACAGCAGCAGGGCCCGCGACAGCGACTCCTCCGACACCGTGACGACGCTGTCCACCAGGTAGTGGATCAGTTCGAACGGCAGGTCGCCCGGCCGCCCGACCGCGATGCCGTCCGCCATCGTGGAGGTGGGCTCGACCATGACCGGACGGCCCGCGGCCAGCGAGTCGGGGTAGGCGGCGGCCCGCTCGGCCTGAACGCCCACCACCTTGATCCCCGGGCGCTGGGACTTCACCGCGAGGGCGACCCCCGCCGCGAGACCACCGCCGCCGATGGGCAGCACGATCGTGGCCGTCCCGGGAAGCTGCTCCAGGATCTCCAGGCCGACCGTGCCCTGCCCGGCGATCACGTCGGGGTGGTCGAACGGGTGGATGAACACCGCGCCGGTCCGGTCGGCGTGCTCCCTCGCCGCCCGCAGGGCCTCGTCGACGGTGTGCCCGGCGAAGACCACGTCCGCGCCGTACGCCCGGGTGGCCTCCACCTTCGGCAGCGGCGCGCCCTCGGGCATGTAGACGGCCGACTTGGCCCCGACCAGCGACGAGCCCAGCGCGACGCCCTGGGCGTGGTTGCCCGCGCTGGCCGCGACCACGCCCCTCGCCCGCTCCTCCTCGGTCAGGCGGGCGATCCGCACGTACGCCCCGCGGACCTTGAACGACCCGGACCGCTGGAGGTTTTCACACTTCAGATGCACCGGGCCGCCGACGATTTCGGACAGCACCCGGGAATGCAGGACGGGCGTCAGCGCCGCCACTTCCGACAGCAACTCGCGTGCGGCGACGACGTCTTCGTACGTCACCTGTGGGACAGCCATGCGCCAATCATCACAGGTCCCGGATCGCGGCACGTCTGCAGAGTCCGGGTAACCGGTGCCGCGGCCGAAAATGATGCGTCGCGAGGCGGAGGAGAAGGCCGTAGCGGCGGCGACGACACCGCGGCAGGGTGCGGCTCCGGGCGACGCGACGAGGCAAGACGCGACCAGGCGAAGATCAGAGGGAGGGGCTCCAGTATCTGTCCCCGGCGATCACGAGGGCGGCGGCGCCGATGAGACCGGCGTCCTGGCCGAGCGCGGCGGGCACGACCCGCACGCGCCGGGCGAACCCCATCCGGGTGTGCTCCCGCAGCGCCTCCTCCAACGGCCCGAACAGCAGGTCGCCCGCCTGGCTGAGCCCGCCGCCGATGGTCACGAGGTCGAGGTCGCACAGGTTGACGGCCGAGGCGATCGCGATGCCCAGGGCGCGCCCGGCGCGGGCCATCGCGGCCAGCGCGATCGGGTCGCCCGCCGCCGCGTCGGCGGCCAGCCGGCGCGCGGTGGCCGTCCCCTCCTCCTGGTAGAGCGCCCCGGGCGACACCGCGGCCTTCGGGGTCCAGCCCTGGGTGAGCGCCCAGGCGGCCAGGCCGGGGCCACGGGCGATCGCCTCCAGGCAGCCGTTGCCGCCGCAGCCGCAGGGCGGGCCCTCGGGATCGACCACCACATGGCCGATGTGTCCCGCGTTGCCCGTTCCGCCGTCGATGAGCCGGCCGCCGAGGATCAGTCCGCCGCCGACCCCGGTCGACACGACCATCCCCAGCATGGCCGCGCTCCCCCGGCCGGCGCCGCGCCAGTGCTCCGCGACGGCCAGGCAGATCGCGTCGTTGTGGATGCGGACCGGGACCGCGGGGAAGCGCGCGGCCAGCCTCGCGCGCAGCGGGAAACCACGCCAGCCGCCCATGTTGAGCGGCGAGACCTCGCCTTCCGGCCAGGTCATCGGGCCGCCGCAGCCGACGCCCACGCCGGTGAGCGCGGCGGGCACCTCCAGCCGGTCGAGCAGGGTGGTCAGCGTCTGCCACAGCGTCTCGGCGTCGGCGCCCTGCGGGGTGGCGACCCGCTCTGCCGCCACGACCCGCCCGCCCGGCTCCACCAGGCCCGCCGCGAACTTCGTACCGCCGATGTCGACGGCCAGGGTGAGGTCGCTCACGCACCCGCCCCAGTGCCGCCGGAGAAATCGGAACCGCCGGAGAACTCCGCATCACCGGGAACATCCGGACCGCTGGAGAAGACGAGCAGCGACGCGGTGAAGCCGTGGACGTGGTTGTGCCCACCGACCGGCCCGACCTCGCCCGCGGCGAAGAACCCCGCCACCCCGATCGGCCCCAGCGTCTCCCGTACGGCGAGCGCGTCGTGGTCGGAGGAGCCGAACATGCCGGAGCCCCGGCCGTTGCAGGAGAACAGCAGGGCGCCCTCGACCCGGCCGGGGTGCTGCCGCAGGTACGCGTCGAGCAGTTCGTAGAGGTCCTCGTCGGCGGCCTCGGCATCCCTGACCTGGAACCGCACCGTCCTGCCGATCTCGATCACATCGCCGACGGCCACCGCCTCGCGTTCCGGATCGATGCCGATGACGCCCCGGATCAGGAAGTCGCCGCGTTCGTGGCGCTCGGCGTACTCGTCCATCGCGATGCCGATCTGTAAGCCGGCGGCGACCAGCTCGCGGTCTTCCTCGTCGAGGGCGCTGACGATGTCCTCCAGGCGCGCCAGGGCGGGCTGCCCGGCGAGCTCCAGCAGCACGTTGTCCTCGGCCCGGGTGACGACCATGGACGGCCCGATCGGCCGGCAGCCCTGGCTCACGACGGTGCCGATGTTCACCGGGCCGCCGATGACCACGCCGATCGCTCCCGAGTCGTGGACCTCCCCGTTGGCGAACAGCCGCACCGAGCCCCGGCCCTGGAGCCCGTTGGCCAGGCCCCCGACGATCGGCAGGCCGCCCAGCACCTCGTGCGAGTGCTCGATGAACGCGTCGGCGGGGAAGCTGTAGGGATCGGCGAGCAGGATCGCCACCCGGTCGTCCGGGTCGCGCTCGGGCAGCCCCACGACCACGAACCTGTCCTCCGTCCGGAACGTCTCCAGCGCGAAAGTGTCGATCCTGGCACCGCCCAGGGAGGCCGCCCACGCGCTCACGGCGGGGGTCAGCTCCACCCCCTGGCCGTTGCCGATCACGCCGGTCGCGCTGCAGCCGATCACATCGGCCCCGGACGCGACGGACATCGCCCGCCGGCCCGCCTTGTCCACGTCGTCGGGGTCGTCACCGCAGACGAAGAAGCACACAAGATCTGGCGGACCCGACAGGCCGGCCAACGCCTGGCGTACGGCCGTCTCGGCCGCCTCGACCAGGTTGGCGCCCACGGCGAGACCGTCGGCGAAGCGGCTCGTCAATACCGCCATGTCTCGCCCTCACTTCCCTCGCGACTGTGTCCTTGGGCCGATTCTCCCCACTGAACGGAGCTCGACGCACGGGCCGCCCGGCCAATTGGGTCCCGTCCCCGGCACTCGCGTCCCGAAACACGGCTGCCGCATCTCCCGACGGCGACGTAGGCTCGATCCCGTGCACAAATCGCCCAAGCCCGCCCCCAGCACTCTGCGTGAACTGCGCGAGAGCGGACACCGACACCGTACCGTCAAGGCCGAGATCAGGGAGAATCTCCTGGCCCGGCTGCGGGCCGGCGAGCCCCGGTTCCCCGGCATCGTCGGCTTCGACGACACCGTCCTGCCGCACCTGGAGAGGGCCCTGATCGCGGGTCACGACCTCGTGCTCCTCGGCGAGCGCGGCCAGGGCAAGACCCGCCTGATCCGCACCATCGCCGGCCTGCTCGACGAGTGGTCCCCCGTGGTCGAGGGGTGTGAGATCAACGACCATCCGTACGCCCCGGTCTGCGTCCGGTGCCGGCGGCTGGCCGCCGAGCTCGGCGACGAGCTGCCGGTCGCCTGGCGGCACCGCGAGGACCGGTACGGCGAGAAGCTGGCCACCCCGGACACCTCGGTCGGCGACCTCATCGGCGACGTCGACCCCATCAAGATCGCCGAGGGCCGCACGCTGGGCGACCCCGAAACGGTCCACTACGGCCTGGTCCCCCGGACCAACCGGGGCATCTTCTCCGTCAACGAGCTGCCCGACCTGGCCGAGCGCATCCAGGTGGCGCTGCTGAACGTGCTGGAGGAGCGCGACATCCAGGTCCGCGGCTACAACCTGCGGCTCCCCCTCGACATCCTCCTGGTCGCCAGCGCCAACCCCGAGGACTACACCAACCGCGGGCGGATCATCACCCCGCTGAAGGACCGCTTCGGCGCGGAGATCCGCACGCACTACCCCCGTACGGTCGCCGACGAGCTGGTCCTGATCCGTCAGGAGGCCGACCTCGGCGCGCTCGGCGCGGACCTCCCCGACCACCTGGTGGAGGTGATCGCCCGGTTCACCCGCCTGGTCCGCGAGTCGACCGCCGTCGACTCCCGCTCCGGCGTGTCGGCCCGCTTCTCGATCGCCGCCGCCGAGACCGCCGCCGCCTCCGCCGTACGGCGTGCCGCGCTGACCGGCGAGGAACGGCCCGTCGCGCGGGTGTGCGACCTGCCCGGCGTGGTCCACACGCTGCGCGGCAAGGTCGAGTTCGAGGTCAGCGAGGAGGGACGGGAGATCGAGATCCTCGCCCACCTGCTGCGCCGCGCGACGGCCGAGACCTTCCGCGCCTCGCTCGGCGGGGCCGACCTCACGCCGCTGCTCGACAAGTTCGCCGAGGGCGCGCAGGTCGAGTCGGGCGAGCTGGTGCCGGCGCACGAGCTGCTGCGCAGGATCGGCCGGGTCGAGGGCCTGTCGAAGATCATGGCGCGGCTCGGCATGGGCGAGGGCGACGAGTCGCCCGGCCACGCCGCCGCGGCCCTGGAGTTCACCCTGGAGGGGCTGTATCTGATGCGCAGGCTGTCCAAGGACGAGACCGGCGACGGGATGGTGTACCGGACGTGACCCGGTCATGAGCTACCTCTATCGGGAGTACCACGACGGGCCGGACCCGCTGGCGCCGCCGTACGACGTGCGTGCTGCGCTGGACGAGATGGGCGACGCCATCCTGTCCGGCTCGACGCCGCTCGACGCGCTGCGCGACCTGCTGCGGCGCGGGCTCCCCGGCGCCCCCGGCCGCCGCGGCCTCGACGATCTGCTCCGCGAGGTACGGCGGCGCCGCCGCGAGCTGCGGGAGAACACGCGGCTCGACGGCACGCTGGAGCGCGTGCGCGCCCTGCTCGACAAGGCGATCGGCCAGGAGCGGGCGGAGCTGTTCCCCGACCCGTCGGACGACGCGCGCTTCCGCGAGGCGACGCTGGACGCCCTGCCCTCGGACACGGCGCGGGCGGTGCAGGAGCTGGCCGGCTACGACTGGCGCTCGGCCGCCGCGCGGCGGACGTTCGAGGAGCTGCGCGACCTGCTGCGCCGGGAGGTCCTCGACAGCCAGTTCCGCGGCATGCGCGACGCGCTGGCCAACCCCGACCCGGCCGCGATGGAGCGGGTCCGGCAGATGATGTCGGACCTCAACGACATGCTGGACCGGGACGCCCGGGGTGAGCACACCCAAGAGGACTTCGACCGGTTCATGCAGAAATACGGGGACATGTTCCCCGAGAACCCGCGCAACCTGGACGAGCTGGTCGACCAGCTCGCCCGCCGCGCCGCCGCCGCGCAGCGGTTGCTCGCCTCGCTCACTCCCGAGCAGCGCGAGGAGCTGGCCGGGCTGATCAACCACACGCTGGAGCAGGCGGGCCTGGCCGAGCAGATGCGCCGGCTCGGCGACGCCCTCTACACGCGCCGCCCCGACCTGGCCTGGGGCGTTCCCGAACGGGTGTCCGGCGGGCAGCCGCTGGGCATGGGCGACGCCGTGACGGCCCTGCAGGACCTGGCCGACCTCGCCGACCTGGAGGCCGCGCTGCGCCAGGACTACCCCGGCGCCGGGCTCGACGACATCGACGAGGCCGCCATCCGGCGGGCGCTGGGCCGCTCCGCCGTGGACGACCTGGAGGCGCTGCGGCAGGTCGAACGGGAGCTGGAGGCCCAGGGCTACCTGCGGCGCAACCGCGGCAAGCTGGAGCTCACCCCCAAGGCCGTACGCCGCCTCGGGGAGACCGCCCTGCGCCGCGTCTTCGCCTCGCTGGACTCGGGCCGGCCCGGCGACCACGACCAGCGCGACGCGGGCACCGCCGGGGAGCCCACCGGATCGACCCGTCCGTGGCGCTTCGGCGACGAGCAGCCGATCGACGTCGTCCGTACGGTCGTCAACGGCGTACGGCGGGGCGGGGGCGCGCCCGTCACCCTGTCGGTGGACGACTTCGAGGTCGTGGAGACCGAACGGCGCTCGGCGGCGGCCGTCTGCCTGCTGGTCGACCTGTCCTACTCGATGGCCCTGCGCGGCACCTGGGCGGCGGCCAAGCAGACCGCGCTGGCCCTCCAGGCGCTGGTGGCCTCGAAGTTCCCGCAGGACGCGGTGCAGATCATCGGGTTTTCGAACTACGCGCGGGTGCTGCGGCCCGACGAGCTGGCCGGGCTGGAGTGGGACATGGTCCAGGGCACCAACCTGCACCACGCCCTGCTGATCGCCGGCCGGCACCTCGACCGGCACCCGGACTTCGAGCCGGTGGTCCTGGTGGTGACCGACGGCGAGCCGACGGCGCACCTGATGCGCAACGGCGTGCCGCGCTTCGAGTGGCCGCCGTCGCAGGAGACGCTGACGCTGACGCTCGCCGAGGTCGACAAGATGACCCGGCGGCGCGCGACGATCAACGTGTTCATGCTGGCCGACGACGACCGGCTGCGGGAGTTCGTGGACGAGGTCGCCCGGCGCAACGGCGGCCGCGTCTTCTCCCCCAGCGCCGACCGCCTCGGCGAGTACGTCGTGCGCGATTTCCTGCGCGCCCGCCGCACCCGCTGAGGCACGCAGCACCCCGTCCCCTGCAGTGACGCGCGAGAACGGAGTGGATAGACATGACAGCACCTGTCCTGGTCCCCCTGGCCGCGGACGCGCAGATATCCCTCGCCGAGCGGATCTACCTGGCCGCCTGCCTCGTCGTCCTCGGTGCCGTGCTCGTGACGCTCGGCCGGATGGGAGCGCGCCGGACCCTGATGCCCAACGCCCTCTTCGGCATCCGCACCAGGCGGACGATGCGCAGCGAACGGGTCTGGTATGAGGTGCACGCGGTCGCGGCGCCGTGGATGCTCACCGCCGGTTTCGTCGCGTTCATCGGAATCATCCCGGTCCTGCTGCTGAGGGAGGACTTCGTCTTCCTCACCATGCTGCTGTCCGTAGGCACCAGCCTGGTCATCACGGTCGTGGGAGCCGTTGGTGCGCAGCGCAGGGTGACCGCTCCGGAGCGGCAGGCGGATCGGTAGCCGGCGAACGGATCCGGGCGCACATGGGCCGGGGGTTCCCGGTGGCTTCGGTACGGCGACGCCGCGAAAGCGATTCGCCGCCCGGGATATGGGCAGCATTAGCCACAATCGGCGCGAGTCGGGGGTCCCGTGGAGCCGGGAGAGCGCCGGACGGCGGGCGTGCGCGAGTGACAGCGGCCGAGGATCGGGGGAATCGATAATCGTTTGCCGACCGGGTTGCAATCGGCGGACGTTAGACAGGGATCCCCTGTTCGCGCTGGTCGTTCCACATGCACGTGGAGGGAGCGCTCCCATGTTCGCAGCGGTCGGCCTCATCGTCCTCATGATCCTCACCGGAGTGCTCTATGAACTGGCGGTGCACAACCGCCCCCGCCGCCGGAGGTAGCCAGTCGACGCCCGGCGAGCGTGGCCGGGTGACTACGAAGCCGATCAGTTCGGCGATAGCCTCTGCCCATGTCGCCTCTCGACCATCTGCTGCTGTGGCTGCACATAGGGTTCGCGATCTTCGCGCTCGGCCCGCTCACCGCGGTCACGAGCGTCACGCCCCGGTACATCAGAAGCCGGGATCTCAGCGTGCTGCGCTACCTGCACCGGGCGACCCGGCTGTTCGGCCTGCTCACGATCGGGGTGTTCCTGTTCGGCCTGCTTTTGGGGCGTAGCGCTCTCGGCGCGCCGTACCTGTCGGTGTCGATGACGTTGTTCGTCGTCGGAGCCGTGCTGCTGGTGGTCGTCGAGCGGGATCAGCGTACGGCCATCGCGGCGCTGGCCAGTGAGTCGGCGGAGGACGACGCCAAGGTGCAGACCGGGCGGATCGCGGCGCTGGCCGGCATCAGCGCCCTGATTTGGGTCGTCATCCTTTTCCTGATGGTGTTCTTCAACCCTTAATGAATCCCCGCTTTTCCCCGTATGTTCGGTAAAACGCCGTTGGCCGAATACGGGGAAAGAGGAGCGGGTGCACCTTACGACGCACCGCCGGGCGGCGTGGGCGCTGGTCGCCCTCGCCGTGGGCGCCTTCACCTACGTCACCGCGGAGGTGCTGCCCATCGGGCTGCTCACGGTGATCGCGGCCGACCTGGACCGATCGCCCTCCGAGACCGGCCTGCTCGTCACCGGGTACGCCGCGGTCGTGCTGCTGGCGTCGCTGCCGCTCACCCGGCTGACCCAGCGGATGTCACGGCGCAGGGTGCTCACCGTCACGCTGGCCGTGTTCGTCGCGGGGATGCTGCTGACCGCCGTGGCGCCGAACTATCCGGCGCTGCTGGCCGCCCGGCTGCTGGTCGCGGCCACCCAGGCGCTGTTTTGGGCCGTCGCGGCCCCGGCCGCGGCGGCGATGTTCCCTCCGCAGTTCCGGGGACGCGCGATCGCCCGGATGTCGATCGGCAGCGCGCTCGGGCCGGTCCTCGGCGTGCCGACCGGCACCTGGGTCGGCCAGCAGGTCGGCTGGCGGGCCGCGTTCGCCCTGGCCGCCGTGGTCGGCCTGGTCACGTGCGTCACCCTGGCGGCGCTCTTGCCCGGCCGCGGGCAGGCGGGCGCCGACCGGCGCGAGGCGGGACGCGGCACGACCCCGGACGCACGCCGCTTCGCGCTGCTCGTCGTCGTCACCTTCGCCGGCGTGGGCGGCCACCTCACCGCGTACACCTACATCACGCCGTTCCTGCTGGAGGTCGGCGGCTTCTCCCCCGCCGCGCTCAGCCCGCTGCTCCTCGCGGCCGGGATCTCCGGGGTCGCGGGGACGATCCTGATCGGGCGGGTGGTCGACAGCAGGCCGCGGACCGCTCTCATCGGGCCGCTCGCCCTCATCACGGGCGCGCTGCTCGTCCTGTACGCCCTGGGCGCCCTGCGGCCGGTGGCGGTGGCGGCCGTCTGCGTGACCGGCATGTCGTACAGCGCGCTGGCGGCGGCCATCGGCGGCCGCAGCATGCAGGTGGCCCCCGGCAGCACCGACATCGCCACGGCAATCGTCGGGGTGGCCTTCAACACCGGCATCGCGGGCGGCTCACTGCTCGGCGGCACGCTCATCGACCACTCGGGCGTGCGCAGCGTGACCGTGGCCGGCGCGCTGCTGACCGCCACGGCGCTCGCCGCGCTGCTGTGCGAGCGGTGGGTGGCGTCCGCCCGCCGCTCCGCGCCGGAGCATGCGGCCCCGACGCGGAGCGAGTGCTAGGGCGGCTCAGCCCAGAGCCTCGGAGAGGTCGGCCAGCAGGTCGTCGATGGTCTCGATGCCGACCGACAGGCGGACCAGGTCGGCGGGGACCTCCAGCGGCGTCCCGGCGGCCGAGGCGTGCGTCATCCTGCCGGGGTGCTCGATCAGCGACTCGACGCCGCCGAGGGACTCCCCGAGTGTGAACAGCTTGGCGCGGTTGCAGATCTCCACGGCCGCCTCCTCGCCGCCCTCGACGCGGAACGACACCATTCCGCCGAAGCGCCGCATCTGCTTGGCCGCGACCTCGTGGCCGGGGTGCTCGGGCAGGCCCGGGTAGAGGACCTGGACGACCTTCGGGTGGGACAGCAGCATGTCGACCACGCGCTCGGCGTTGTCGCAGTGCCGCTCCATGCGCACGGCCAGCGTCTTGAGGCCGCGCAGCGTGAGCCAGGCGTCGAACGGCCCGGCCACCGCGCCCATCGCGTTCTGGTGGTAGGCCAGCCGCTCGCCGAGGTCCGCCGACCGGGTCACCAGCGCGCCGCCGACCACGTCGGAGTGGCCGCCGACGTACTTGGTCGTCGAGTGGACCACCACGTCCGCGCCCAGGCTGAGCGGCTGCTGCAGGTACGGCGAGGCGAAGGTGTTGTCCACCGCGAGCACCGCACCGCCGTCGTGGGCGATGCCCGCCAGGCCGGCGATGTCCGCGACGTTCAGCAAGGGGTTCGTGGGCGTCTCGACCCAGATCACCTTCGTTTCCGGCCGCATGGCGGCGCGCACCGCGTCCAGGTCGCCGAGCGGCACCGGGTCGAAGGAGACCCCCCACTCCCGGAGCACCCGGGAGAACAGCCGGAAGGTCCCGCCGTACGCGTCGTTCGGGATGACCACGTGGTCGCCGGGCTTGCAGACGGCGCGCAGCAGAGTGTCCTCGGCGGCCAGGCCCGACGCGAAGGCCAGCCCGCGCACGCCTCCCTCGACGGCGGCCAGCGCCTCCTCCAGGGCGGTCCTGGTCGGGTTCGCCGACCGGCTGTACTCGTATCCCGCCCGCAGGCCGCCCACACCGTCCTGCTTGTAGGTGGACACGGCGTATATGGGCGGCACGACCGCACCCGTGTGGGGGTCCGCCTCCTGGCCCGCGTGGATGGCGAGCGTCTCGAAACCTTGGTTCATGGGGTCGAGCGTAGCCGCCCGGCCCCTCCGGTCCCCGGCGGGCACGTCGGCAGGCGGCTCAGGCCGGCTCAGTGGTTGGCGAGGAAGGCCAGCAGGTCCTGGCGGGTGACCATGCCCACCGGCTTGCCGTCGTCCAGGACCACGGCGGCGTCGGCCTTCTCCAGCGCCTCGACCGCCCGGGCCACCGGCTCACCGGCCCCGATCATGGGCAGCGGCGCGGACATGTGGCCGCCGATCTCGTCCTCCGCCCGCACCCGGCCGCGGTACAGGCCGTCCAGCAGGTCGCGCTCCACGATGGAGCCGACGACCTCGGCCGCCATGACCGGCGGCTCCTCCTTCATGACCGGAAGCTGGGAGACGTTGTACTCCCGCATGATCGAGATCGCGGTGCCGACCGTCTCGTGCGGGTGGACGTGGACGAACTCCGGCAGCCCCGGCGTCTTGCGCCGCAGCACGTCGCCGACCAGGCCTTCCTCGCTCGGCTCGGTGAGGAAGCCGTAGTCGGCCATCCACTCGTCGTTGAAGATCTTCGACAGGTAGCCGCGGCCGCCGTCCGGCAGCAGCACGACCACGACGTCGTCCGGCCCGGCCGCCTGGGCCACCCGTACGGCCGCCACCACCGCCATGCCGCAGGAGCCGCCGACGAGCAGCGCCTCCTCGCGGGCGAGCCTGCGGGTCATGGTGAACGAGTCCTTGTCGGACACCGCGATGATCTCGTCGCAGATCGTGGTGTCGTACGTGGCGGGCCAGATGTCCTCGCCGACGCCCTCCACCAGGTACGGACGGCCGGTGCCGCCGGAGTAGACCGAGCCGATCGGGTCGGCGCCGATGACCTTCACCCGGCCGCCGGAGACCTCCTTGAGGTACTTGCCGGTGCCGCTGATCGTCCCGCCGGTGCCGATGCCGGCGACGAAATGGGTGACCTTGCCCTCGGTTTGCTCCCAGATCTCCGGCCCGGTGGAGTGGTAGTGGCTCGCCGGGTTCTCGGGGTTGGAGTACTGGTCGGGCTTCCAGGCGTCCGGGATCTCGCGGGCCAGCCGGTCCGACACCGAGTAGTACGAGTCGGGGTGGTCGGGCGAGACCGCGGTCGGGCAGACCACGACCTCCGCGCCGTACGCCCGGAGCACGTTGATCTTGTCCTGGGCGACCTTGTCGGGGCAGACGAACACGCAGCGGTAGCCCTTCTCCTGGGCCACGATGGCCAGGCCCACGCCGGTGTTGCCGGAGGTCGGCTCGACGATCGTGCCGCCGGGCTTGAGCGCGCCGCTCCGCTCGGCCGCCTCGATCATCCGCACCGCGATGCGGTCCTTCACCGAGCCGCCGGGGTTGAAGTACTCCACCTTGGCCAGGACCTGGGCGGGCGCGCCCGCCGTCACCCTGCGCAGCCGGACGAGCGGGGTGTTACCCATCAGCTCAACCAGCGAGTCATGTACGCGCACCGCGATGACCACCTTGTTTGCCGAAGCTTGTCAGCCTGCCATCAGCCGGGGTTCCGGTAGGGGTGGCCGGAACTCGGCTACTTTTCTTTCAAACCGTACCGTGAGCGCGAGGGAGGGCGGGTGGTCTGGACGTCCGGCGCGGTGCGTGCCGCTCGGCGCATCGCGACCGCCGCCGCCCTGGGCGGAGGCGGGCTCACCGCCCTGGGCGCCCTGACGTACGGCCTGCTGATGGCCGAGGCGGTCGTGGCCCGCCGCATCGTGGGGCAGCCGCACGGCCTCGACGGCCCGCAGGCCGACGGCGTGTACGGCGACTTCCCCGGAGAGCCCATCAGGATGGCCGTCCTCGGCGACTCGACCTCCGTCGGCCTGGGGATGACCCGCGCGGAGGACACCCCGGCCGTCCGCATCGCGTACGGCCTCGCTGCGGTGGCCGAGCGCCCCGTGCGCCTCACCGTGGTCGGCAAGTCGGGCGCGGCGTCTGTGGACCTCGGCGTCCAGGTGGACCGCGCGCTGGAGGCCCGGCCGGAGATCGCGATCATCTTCGTGGGCGCCAACGACGTGACCACGGCCACCCCGCCGGCGCGGGCCGTACGGCACCTGCAGAAGGCGGTGCGGCGGCTGCGCGAGGCCGGCGCGGAGGTGGTCGTGGGCACCTGTCCCGACCTCGGCACGGTGCGCCCGATCGCGCAGCCCCTCCGGTGGGTGACCCGGCGCTGGTCCCGGCAGCTCGCCGCGGCCCAGACCATCGCGGTCCTCGAGGCCGGCGGCAGGACCGTCGCGTTCGCCGACCTGCTCGGACCCGAATTCGACGCGAACCCGGCGGAGATGTTCGGACCCGATCGTTTTCATCCATCTGCCCGAGGTTACCTACAAGCCGCGTACGCAGTGCTACCGTCTGTATGCGCCGCGTTGGGGTTGTGGCCCGAGCCGGAACCCGTGCGCGTCGAAGGATCGCAATACCTCTTGGCCGCAATGGCCGTGGAGGAACCCGGCACCGAGGTCACCGCGACCCGCGTCGCCGGCCGGGCGGTCGGCCCCCACGGACGATGGGCGGCGCTGCTTCGCCGGAGACCCGGGCCGCTTCCGGACGCCTAGAGCCGGTCACCTCCTGCGGCCGGGCCATCACCCCCTGTAGGAGAGAAATGATCCGGCCCCACCCGAACCACGTGAAACCCGCTCTGGCGCTCGCCGTGACCGCCCTGCTGGCCGGGGGCGCCCTCACCGGCTGCTCCGGCGGCGACAAGGCCGCCAAGGAGCACCCGGCCTGGCACAACACGCAGGTGAACGCGGTCAGCCGGACCACGACGGGCGGCGGGGTCGCGGCCACCACCTCCATGCGGCCGGACGGCTCGCTGGAGACCGTCGTGCTCGACCTCGCCACCGGCCGCCGGCTGTGGGCGCACCCCGCGACGATGGTGGGCCGGCTCCCCGGCATGGGCGTGCAGGCCCCCGCGACCGTGGAGACCGGCGACGGGCAGGCGGTGGTCGTCGCGCTCGACCCCGCCGCGAGCGGCCACAAGGGCGCGATCCTGGTCGCGCGGGACGCCCGCACCGGCCGGCAGAGGTGGACCAGGCCGATGCGGTCCACCTTCGGGCCGCAGCGCTGCGGCCCGTACGTCTGCGTCTCGGAGGACACCGCCCTCTCCACCGCCCGCATGGTCGTGCTCGATCCCCGCGACGGCTCGATGAAATGGCGCCTGCCCGGCATCGCGGAGGTGGAGTGGTCCGACTCCGCCAAGGTCGTCCTGCTCAGGCTCGCCTCCCACCCCGTTCTGGAGGCCCGTACGCTCAAGGACGGCAAGACCGTCTGGCAACTGCCGATCGAGCAGGCCCTCGGCCCGGGCGTCGACCTGAGCGGCGGCTGGGCCTTCGGCGCGACGGGCGACAAGATCGTCGGATACATCGCCCCGTACACCAACCCGCAGACCAAGGAGACCTCGACGTTCGGCCTGTTCTCCGCGCGGCTGGCCGACGGCACCATCGACTGGATCCGGCCGTCCGTCGTCCGGGTCTACCCCAGCGGCAACCCGGCGTACGCGCCGGTCGTCCGGCCGGTCGACGAACAGGGCCAGTACGGCGGGTTCGCCCGGCTGGACGCCGAGACCGGGCGGGTCCTGGGGCAGATCACGCCCGCCCAGGTCCCCGGCTCCGGCTGGTGGCTGGCCTTCCCGCCGGAGATGAACAAGCTCGGCTTCCTCAAGCGCGACGCGACCGGCTCGGTCTTCGATCTCAGCACCGGGGAGCCGACCCCGGTGAGCGGGGCGACCGGCTGGTCGTTCTGCGTGACCGACCCCAAGCCGCTGCCGCTGCGCGGCGTGACGCCGGGGTTCTACTCGATCGCGGCCCTGTGCGAGTTCGACCTGGCCACGGGCAAGCGCAAGGACTCCTCCTCGGCGCCGCCCTCCTGGTTCACCGGCAGCCAGGACGGCTGGCGCCTGTGGCGCGACGATAAGGGCGGCCTGCACGCCGTCAACGACGGCACCCCCACCGCCCCCGGCATGTACGGCTGACGACTCGGGAGCGGGTGGCCGCTATGCATCAGTACAAAGTTCTGGTGGATGGGGCCCGGGGCGTGGG
>JADGHC010000725.1 GCA_019689655.1 Microbispora sp. | reverse complement strand
GGCCCGCCCTGGGTGAGCACGTAGACCAGGCTGAACTGGTTGATGTTCCACACGAAGTCGAGCGAGGTGATGGCCACGATCACGGGCCGCAGCTGCGGCAGCGTGACGTTCCAGAACCGCCGCCAGGTGCCCGCGCCGTCCACGCTGACCGCCTCGTACAGCTCTTTCGGCACGTTCTGCAGGCCGGCGAGCAGCACGACCGTGGTCTGCGGCATGCCCGTCCAGACCCCCACCACGATCACCGCGGGCAGCGCGAGCGAGAAGTCGTGCAGCCAGTCGATGCTGGTGCCGAGCAGGCTGTTGAGCAGCCCCGCGTCCGGGTGGTAGACGAGCTGCCACATCAGGCCGATCACCACCGGGGGCATGGCCCACGGCACGACCGCCAGCACCCGGGCGACGCCTCGCAGGCGCAGGTCCTGGTTGAGCAGCAGCGCCAGCCCCAGCGAGGCGAGGAACTGCAGCACGGTCACCGACACGCCCCAGACCATGCCGATCCGGAACGACTGCCAGAAGTCGCCGTCCGACAGCAGCTCGGCGAAGTTCGCCAGGCCCACGAACGAGGTCTCGGTGTTGCGGCCGGACCGCGCGTCGGTGAAGGCCAGCAGGATGCCGTAGACGAGCGGGCCCACGCTGAACACCAGCACCGGCACCAGGGCGGGCAGCAGCAGCGCGAGCCCGCCCCCGGACCGCGGCCCGCGCCGCCGCCCGGCCCCCACGCGTCCGTACGGCCGCTCGGCGAGCGCGGTCACCGGGCACCTCCCGGCGGGGTCCCGGGAAGGGTGGTCGAGCCGCGGATGGTGAGGCTCGGCGGCACGACCACCGCCCGCGGCTCGCGCCGGTCGTTCTGCAGCCGGTCGAGCAGCAGCCCGGCCGCCGCCCGGCCGCGCTCGGCCGAGCCGAGCGAGACGCTGGTCAGCGTCGGCCAGGTCACCGACGCGAGATCGGTGTCGTCCATGCCGACCACCGCCACGTCGCCGGGGACGTCCCTGCCCTGTTCGCGCAGCACGTCGAGCGCGCCGAGCGCGATGAGGTCGTTGGCGCACATCAGCGCGTCCACACCGGGGGCGCGTGCCAGCAGCGCCCGCGCGGCGCGCGCGCCGCTGTCGCGGTAGAAGTCGCCCACCTCGACCAGGTCCTCGTCGTACGGCAGGCCCAGCGCCTCCAGGCCCTCCCGGTACGCGGCGGCGCGGGCGGCGCCGGGGACGGTGTCGAGCGGGCCGTTGAGGAAGCCGATGCGCCGCCTGCCGATGGCGTACAGGTGGTCGAGCGCGAGCCGGACGCCGGCCCTGGAGTCGGTGCGCACGTTGTCCACCAGCGCGTCCCGCGGCATGTCCTCGGGCAGCGCGCCGATGACGACGACGGGCGCCCGCGCGGCGACGATGGCCTCGACGTGCTCCCGGGTGACACCCCGGAGCGGGCTGATGATGAGGCCGTCGACGTAGCGCTCGCGCAGCCCGCGCAGGACGCCGAGCTCGTCGCCGGCGTCGCCGTCGGTGGAGTGGATCAGGAGCCGGTAGCCGGCCTCCTTCAGCACCGGCTGGATCTCACGCACCATCGCCACGTAGACCGGGTTGCCGATGTCGGCCATCGCGAAGGCGATCTGGTCGGTGCGGCGGTTGCGGAGCGAGCGGGCCACCGAGTTGGGCACGTAGCCGAGCTCGTCGGCCGCGCGCAGGACGCGCCGCACGGTGTCCTCACGGGCCGGCAGCCCGTTGAGCACCCGTGACACCGAGGCGATCGACACACCGGCGCGTTGCGCGATCGTGGTGATCGTGGGACCCTCGGTCAACGGCCACCTCACTTGGGGGAGAGACGTTCTGTAATCGTTTACCGGCCGCCGCGGGGATCTTGTAAACGTTTACGGCCGGAGTGGCCCTTATGAAACCGCCCCCTCACGGAGAGCGTCAAGTAACAAACAGGTAAACCGTCTAGATCACCAAGCCGCAACAAGCCGCGCGTTGGTTCGGCTCTTCGAGCGGATTCGCCCTAGAATCCGCCGATGTGAACGAAGGTCACGAGGACCCGCCGAAGCTCCCCGTCCGAGAGCGATCCTCCCGGCTTGGGGCCGGCCGACACAGACGGCCGCTCCCCGCCACCCTGCCGCCGGACGCGCCCGCCCTGGTCCTGGCGGTGCCGGGCAGGACCGGAGAGCCGGCGGACCCGAGCGGAGACGTGGCCGCGGAGGTCGCCACCATCGTCAGGATCGACAACCCGCAGCTCGATCTGCGCGTCGTCTCGCTGGCGGACGGCGGCGCCGACCTCGCCAAGGAGTTCGCCTCCATCGCCACGCAGCGGCCCCCGGACGGGACGGCCGCGGTGGTCGTCCCGCTCGTGACCGGGCCCCATCCGCGCGTGCTGCGTGCCGTACGGGACGCCGTGACCCAGAGCGAGGCCGCGGTGAAGATCACCGAGCCGCTCGGGCCGCACCCGCTGCTGGCCGAGGCCCTGCACGTACGCCTGGCCGAGGCCGGATTGGCCCGCGCCGACCGGATGCGCCTGTTCAACGTCTCCTCCCCCGTCGACGGGATCATCGTCGCCACCGCCGGGGGCGACGAGGCCGCCCGGGGGGCGGACGCGACCGCCGTCCTGCTGGCCGCCCGCCTGACGCTGCCCGTCGTG
>JADGHC010000067.1 GCA_019689655.1 Microbispora sp. | reverse complement strand
GCCGCCGGGGTGCCGCCGCATGCCGGGCTCGATCTCGGTGGTGAGCCGGGCCGAGGCGTCGCGCCGCCGGCCCGGTGTCGCCGGGGTGCCGCCGCCCCGGGCGGCGCTCACCGGCAATCACCGCAGCGCTCACCGCAAGGTGGCCCTACCACAGGGCGGGGCTCACCACAGGGTGAGCGAACGGGTCAGGATGCCGGCGAGGTCCTCCTCACGCACGGGTCTGGGGGAGGTGGCGAGCAGCCGCTGCTGCTTCATCGCCCCCTCCACCAGCGCCGGCACGTCGTCCTCCGTGTATCCCACGCCGCCGATGCCGTTCGGGATGCCCACATCGCGCATGAGCGAGGTCAGCACGCCGGGCAGCAGCTCCGCCGGGTCGTCCGGCGTGGCCGCCGAGGGGTCGAGCAGCTCGGCCGCGCGCAGGTGCCGCGCCGGGTCCGCCTCGAAGGTGAACCGGAACGCCTCCGGTGCGGTCAGCGCCACGGCCATGCCGTGCGGGACCATCGGCTCGCCGCCGGGGTAGCCGGCCGGGTGGAAGTCCTTCACCCGTCCGGCGATCGGATAGGCGTTGGCGTGCGGGATGTGCACGCCCGCGTTGCCGAACCCCAGCCCCGCGAACGTCGCCGCCAGCGCCATCGCGCCCCGCGCCTGCGCGTCGTCGCCGTGCCGTACGGCCGTGCGGAACGAACCGGCGAGCAGCCGCAGCGCCTGCTCCGACCACATGTCCGACACCGGGTTCGAGCCGCAGTACGGCACGCGCTCCTCGGGCCGCTTGCGCTCGTAGGAGGTGTACGGCCGGGCGGTGTAGCTCTCCAGGGCGTGACAGAGGATGTCCATCCCGGCCGCGGCGGTCACCTCGGGCGGCTGCGTCATCGTCAGGCCGGGATCCACGACGGCCAGCACCGGGCGGAGACGGGCGTGGCTGATCCCCGTCTTGACCTGCAGCCCGAGCACGTCGAGCACGCAGATCGTGGTGCTCTCCGAGCCGGTGCCCGTGGTCGTGGGCACCGCGACCAGCGGCTTGAGCGGACGTTCGGGGGCGCGGCCGGCGCCGATCGGCGCGTTGACGTAGTCCATCAGCTCGCCCGGATTCGTCGTCAGCAGATTGACCGCCTTGGCCGTGTCGATGCTCGACCCGCCGCCGACCGCGACGAAGGCGTCCCACGGGCCGCTCGCGCGGGCGTGCTCGATCGCCGCGAGCAGGCTCTCGTCGGTGGGCTCGACGTGCACGCCGTCGTACACCTCCGCGTGCATGCCGAATCCGGCGATCTGCTCGGCGATCCGCGCCGGGGCGCCCGTCGCCGCCACGCCGGAGTCGGTCACCACCAGCACGCGGCGCACGCCGTACTGCCCGAGGTCGAAGCCGATCTCTGCGGACGCGCCGGGGCCGAACTTCAGCGCGGGCGCGCCGTACGTGAAGACGGACTCGGGGTTGCTCGGGACGATCACGATCGCTGGCCTCCCACTCGCGGCGACATGCGGACCGGGGCGCGCGGCGCACCCGAGGGGCAACCTGGCATCGCGCATGCGGCGTGTCAATGCGCCGCCGCGGCGCCCGGACGGCGCGTCTTCCGGGGGCGGCGAGACCCGCCGTCGCGGTGATGCGCGCCCACGTGGCCCGCACCGCCCGCAGCCCGGGCCGCCGGACATCCTGCGATGAATCAGGAGAATCTACAACGTAAAGGGCGTTAGCCGGGCCAGACCGGCAGCCAGCGGGCGGTGAGCAGGTAACCGCCGAAGACGAGCGCGGCGGCGGCGACGAGCAGGAACAGCAGCACCCAGAGCGTGCCGGGCACGCGGGTCAGCCGGGCGAGCTGGTCGGCGTCGGAGTCCGGCGCGCGGCCGAGACGCCGCTTGGCCTGCAGCTCCAGGATCGGCCGTACGCCCCCGAGCAGCAGGAACCACGCGGCGGCGTACGCGCAGGCCGACTGGACGCCGGGCGGGGCGAACCAGGACAGCGCGAAGACCGCGCCGCCCACGGCGAGCAGCGACACCGCGCCGAAGAAGTTCCTGATCATCAGCAGCATGCACGCCAGCAGCGCGAGCACGGCCCACAGCAGCATCGTGATCCGGCCGCCGGCGACCAGCCAGGCCGCCCCGAGCCCGATCAGGGAGGGCGCGACGTACCCCGCCGCGGCCGTGGCGATCATGCCGGGCCCGGTGGGCCTGCCCCTGGTGAGCGTCACGCCGGAGGTGTCCGAGTGGAGGCGGATGCCCCGCAGCTTGCGCCGGGTCAGCACCGCGACCAGTGCGTGGCCTCCCTCGTGCGCGATCGTGATCAGGCCGCGGGACAGGTGCCAGGCCGCCGGATGGGCGACGACGGCGAGGGCGGCGAACCCGGACAAGACGACCAGCCAGAGCGGGGGAGCGACCTGGACGGCGGTCAGGTGGTGCCACAGGGCCTTCAGGGGGTTCACTTTCGGAATCGTACGGCCCGGCCGCCCCGCGCGTGCGTGCCGCGCTCGCGCACCGGTTCGCGTACGGCGGGGGCGCGAGCACGGTAAAGGCGGCTACCTTCTACGTGTGGCTGAGCGGCGTATGCGTGGACTGCGCGGATTGACCGGCTTGACCGGATTGATGAGGGCGAAGCCGGAGCAGGCTCCCGAGCACTCCATGGATCCCCGCGCGGGCGAGGATCAGCCGTTCCGGCAGAGCGTCATCGACAACGCCGTGTACGTGGACGGCGAGCGCGTGGACACGCCGGCATCGCTGACGGACGCGATCGCCTCGCTGCGCTCGCGGCCGAGGGCGATGGCGTGGATCGGCCTCTACCGGCCCGAGGAATCCGAGCTGATCAAGGTCGCCGAGGAGTTCGGCCTGCACGAGCTCGCCATCGAGGACGCCATCGTCGCCCACCAGCGGCCCAAGGCCGACCGGTACGGCGACACGCTGTTCGTGGTGCTGCGGGCGGCGCAGTACCTCGACAAACCCGAGAAGGTGGCCTTCGGCGAGCTGCACGTCTTCGTCGGCCCCGACTTCGTGCTGACCGTACGGCACAGCGAGGCGCCCGACCTGTCCAAGGTGCGCCGGCGCATGGAGTCGGACCCCGATCTGCTCCGCCAGGGCCCGCAGGCCGTGCTGTACGCGATCCTCGACGCGGTGGTGGACGGCTACGCGCCGGTGGTCGCCGGGCTGCAAAACGACATCGATGAGATCGAGGTGCAGGTCTTCGGCGGCGACCCCGCCGCGCCCCGGCGCATCTACTCCCTGTCGCGCGAGGTCATCGAGTTCCAGCGGGCGACCAGCCCGCTGGTCCCGATGCTCGACGGCTTCATCGCGGGCTCGCCGAAATACGGCGTGAACGAGGAGCTGCAGCGCTACCTGCGCGACGTGTCCGACCACGCCATCACGGTCACCGAGCGCGTGGCGGGCTTCCGGCAGATGCTCCAGGACATCCTCATCGTCAACTCCACACTCGTCAGCCAGCAGCAGAACGAGGAGATGACCAAGCTCACGGAGGCGAGCATCGCCCAGGGCGACGAGGTCAAGAAGATTTCGGCGTGGGCGGCCATCCTGTTCGCCCCGACGCTGGTCGGCACGATCTACGGGATGAACTTCGACCACATGCCCGAGCTGCACTGGCTGCTCGGCTATCCCATGGCGATCACGCTCATGGGGGTCGTCTGCCTGACGCTCTATCTGGTCTTCAAACGCCGCGACTGGCTTTGATCCGCCCGTACGGCCGGGCTGGAACCGCCGAGGCGGAGCGGACCCCTGCCGGCGCCCGGGGATGCCTCGCGGCGCGCGTGCGTTCGCTTTCGTCCCGCGAAACTGACCTCGAATCGCGCGAAGGAGCACTCATGGATGCGTTCCTCACCGAGTTGTTCTCGCTGCGCGGCCGCAAGGCCGCGATCACCGGAGGCAGTTCGGGCATCGGCAAGGCGATGGCGATGGCGTTGTGCCGCGCCGGGGCCGAGGTGGTGCTGATCGCGCGCCGCACCGAGGCGCTGCGGGAGGCCGCGGATGAGATGCGCGCCGCCGGCGGCACCGCCTCCTGGATCAGCGGGGACCTGAGCGAGCGCCGGGCGGTGCACAAAGTGGCCGACGAGCTGCTGGAACGGCACGGGACGCCGGACATCCTGGTCAACGCCGCCGGGGTGAACATCCGGCCGCCGATGGACGACCTGGCCGAGGACGACTGGGACCTGACGATGCGCCTCAACCTCGACGCGCCGTTCGTGCTCGGCCAGCGCCTGGGCCCGCGCATGGCGGCCAGGGGCTGGGGCCGGATCATCAACATCGCGTCCCAGCAGTCGATCCGCGCCTTCGGCAACAGCGGCGCGTACGGGGTGTCCAAGGCGGGGATCGCGGCGCTGACCCGGTCGCAGGCCGAGGCGTGGTCGTCCCGCGGCGTGTGCGTCAACGCCGTCGCGCCGGGCTTCGTGCGCACCCCGCTGACCCGGGCCGTGTTCAGCGACCCGGCGCGGAGCGAGGCGATGGCCCGCCGCACCATGATCGGCCGGAACGGCGAGCTGGACGACTTCATCGGGATCGCGGTCTTCCTGGCCGGCGACGCCTCGGCGTACGTGACCGGGCAGACGATCTTCGTCGACGGAGGGTTCTCGGCCGCCTGACGCTCGCCGGGCGGGCGCCGCCCCCGCCGCGATCGGCAGGACCGTCCCGGAGCGCGGGCCGTGAACCACCGGGCGGGCGATGCGCCGGTTGCCGCCGGGCCGCGCAGCCCGGCGGCTTTGGTCGCCGGAACCCCGGCGGTCGCGGACGCGAACCGGCCCGGGGCGTACGGCACGCCCCGGGCCGGCTCAGTGAACCTCTAGCGCTTCACGCGCACCCAGTCGATCCGGCTGGTGGAGCCGGTGGTCTCGCCGTTCCCGGCGAAGACGACCCTCCAGTAGCCGGACGCCGAGGCCTTGGTCGCGCCCCAGAACTTCCCAGTGTTGTTCGTCCACAGCGTCTTGACGTAGTGCCAGGAGCCGCCGGGCTTCTTGAACCACACGGTCACCTTCTGGTGGCCGTAGCCGTGCCAGCCGTACTTCCAGATCTGGAGCGTCCCGCGGAAGGTGAGGTACCTGTGGTACCCGACCGGCTCGGGGGAGGCGTCGAACCCGGCCACCCGGGTGCCGGCCTTGGGCCGGGGCACCCGGACCGTCACGTAGTCGGTCGCGCTCGCCGTGTACGCCGCGCCCGCGGCGCCGGCGAACTCGGCCCGCCACCAGCCGGTGGTCCTGGCCTTGATGTCGGCGCCGAAGCGGCCGTACCGGTCGGTCCAGTCGGAGGTGACGTACTGCCAGCGGTAGCCGCCGGCCGGCTTGAACAGGATCTTCACCCGCTGGCCGGGGTAGCCGGTCCAGCCGGCGAAGCCGGAGATCTCCAGCCTGCCGCGCAGCCGGAGCGTGTCACCGGCGTCGACGGGCTCGGGGGAGGCGTCGAAGCCGGTGATCCGGGTGCGGCTGACCGGGAGCTTGACGTCGACCCGGTCGCTGTCGCTCGTCGCGGGCTCGGCGTCGGTGGCGCCGTCGAACTCGGCCCGCCACCAGCCGCTCTCGGACGCCTGCCGGTCGAGGGAGAACTTGCCGCTCCCGTCCGTCGTCACCGAGGTGACCCGGGTGTAGGAGCCGCCGACCGGTTTGAAGGCGATGTGGACCTTCTGCCCGCCGTACGCCTGCCGGCCATCGCCGTCCAGGTAGGTCAGCGCGCCGGTCAGCTTGATGCGGTCGCCCTTGCGGACGACGTCCGGCGCGGCGTCGAAGTCGAGGTCCGTGGGCCAGTGGACCTGGAACTCCTTGCTCGCGGTGCCGCCGTCGGCCCGCACCTGCAACGTCCAGACGCCCGGCTCGTCCTTGAAGGTGAAGCCGTACGTGGCCGTGTAGGCACCGGAGCCGGCGGGGGCGGGGTCGAGCGGGACGGTCCGGCCGTCGCGGTCGACGAGCCTGGCCGCGCCCTTGTCGGACGCCTTGTAGGTGAAGGTCGCCGTCGTGCCCGCGCCGGTGCCGACGACCACGGGACTGGGGGAGACGGTCAGGTCGCTGGGGCCCGCCGCCGTCGCCGCGCCGGCGGTGGCCGGGAGCGCGACGAGTGCCGCACCTCCCAGGACTACCGCCGCGATCGCGGCATGGATGCGTTTCAACATTCCGGTGAACCATCCTTCCCGGTGGTTGAACGCGGCTTGAGGGTGCCACGTCGTTCACTACGAGTAGACGGGCGAGCACGGCGGTTGGTTGAGCCGCGTGCCATTTCTGTCACCGATTTGTGGCAAACGAAATGATCGATAACGGCTTTCACGCGGAGTTGCCGCTGCGCGGGACGGAGCGTGCAACGTGCGACATAATCGGCCGTGTGGTGCGGGACGTTGTGGAGACGCATTTCGCCGAGGCCGTCGGGGCGCTGACCCCCGGACCCGCCCGGGATCCGGACCAGCCGGTACGGCCGGGCACGACGCTGACCGGAACGCGGTGCCGTGAACTGTTCGCCGTTCAGCTCGGCAGCAGGCTCCTCGACGTCGCCGCCCGGGTCATGCGCGAACGCGGCGAGGGCTTCTACACGATCGGGTCGTCGGGGCACGAGGGCAACGCCGCCGTGGCGGCCGCGCTCCGCGTGGACGATCCGGCGCTCCTGCACTACCGGTCCGGCGCCTTCTATCTGACTCGTTCCGCCCAGGCCGGGCGGCTGGCCGAGGAAGGGCTGCGCGACGTCCTGCTGGGCGTCGCGGCCTCGGCCGAGGAGCCGATCGCGGGCGGGCGGCACAAGGTGTTCGGCCACCCGGACCTGGCCGTCATCCCGCAGACCTCGACGATCGCCAGTCACCTGCCGCGGGCCGTCGGCGTCGGCTTCGCCATCGAGCGGGCGCGCACGCTGGGCCTGCCCTCGCCCTGGCCCGGCGACGCCATCGCCGTGTGCAGCTTCGGCGACGCGTCGATGAACCACGCCTCCGCGCTGACCGGGCTCAACACCGCCGCGTACGGGCGGTTCCGCCGGCTGCAGATCCCGGTGCTGTTCGTGTGCGAGGACAACGGGCTCGGCATCAGCGTGCGGACGCCGCCGGAGTGGATCGAACGGGCCAGGCACCCGCTGCTCGAGTACTTCCAGGCGGACGGCTGCGACCTGGCCGAGGCCTACGACGTGGCGCTGCGCGCCGTCGAGTACGTGCGCGCCAACCGCGCCCCGGCGTTCCTGCACCTGCGCACCGTGCGCCTGATGGGCCACGCCGGATCCGACGTGGAGATCGCCTACCGCACCCGCAGGGAGATCGCCGCCGACCTGGACCGCGACCCCCTGGTGCAGACGGCGCGGCTGCTCGTGGAGGCGGGCCTGGCCGAGCCCGACGAGCTGCTGGCGCGGTACGAGGCCGAGCGCGACCACGTGCTGAAACTCGCGCTGGAGTGCGCGCGGCGGCCCCGGCTCGCCACGGCGGCCGAGGTGATGGCCCCGCTCGCGCCGCGCCGCCCCGAGGCGGTGGCCGCGGAGGCGGCGCGGCCGGCGCCCGCCGAGGCGCGCGAGCGCGTCTTCGCCACGCTCCCGGAGCAGGAGGGCAAGCTGACGGTCGCCCAGGCGATCAACCGCACGCTGGCCGACGTGATGGCGCGCGATCCCTCCGTACTCGTGTTCGGCGAGGACGTGGCCCGCAAGGGCGGGGTGTACGGCGTGACGCGCGGGCTGCTGCGCAGGTTCGGGGCCGAGCGGGTCTTCGACATGCTCCTGGACGAGCAGGCCATCCTCGGCCTGGCGCTCGGGAGCGGGGTGGCGGGGCTGCTGCCGGTGCCGGAGATCCAGTACCTCGCCTATTTGCACAACGCCCTTGACCAGATCCGCGGCGAGGCGTCAACCCTGCAGTTCTTCTCGCGGGGCGCGTATCGCAATCCCCTCGTCGTACGGGTCGCCTCATATGCCTACCAAAAGGGCTTCGGAGGGCATTTCCACAACGACAACTCAATTGCTGCATTGCGGGATATTCCCGGCGTAATCATCGCATCTCCGGCGCGGCCCGACGACGCCGCGGCGATGCTGCGCACCTGCCTGGCCGCCGCCCGTGAGGACGGCAGCGTGTGCGTGTTCCTCGAACCCATCGCGCTCTACCACACGCGTGACCTCTTCGAGGAGGGCGACGACGGCTGGCTCGCGCCGTACGCGCCGCCGGCGCGCTGGTCGGAGACGCACGTGCCGGTCGGCAGGGCCCGCTCCTACGGCGACGGCCGCGACCTGACCATCGTCACGTACGGCAACGGCCTGCGGATGAGCCTGCGGGCGGCGGTGAAGCTCACGGCGGACGACCTGGGCTGCCGGGTGCTCGACCTGCGGTGGCTGTCGCCGCTGCCGATCGACGACCTCATGCGCGCGGCCGAGCTGACCGGCCGGGTGCTCATCGCCGACGAGACCCGGCGCAGCGGCGGCGTGTCGGAGAGCGTGATCACGGCGCTCGTCGAGAACGGCTTCCGCGGCCCGATCGCCCGGGTGACCTCACAGGACAGCTTCGTGCCGCTCGGCCCGGCCGCCGACGCCGTCCTGCTGTCGGAGGCCGACATCGAACGCGCCGGCCGGAAGATGCTGCTCGGCTGAGGGCAACGCGACGCCGCCGTGTGGCTCCCTCGCCTGGAGCCGCACGACGCCGAGCGTGGCGAGTTCGGGCCGGGGTGTCTTGAAGAAATGTTCCGCCCGGGGATTCAGAGCCGGGACAGCGCGGCGCGGGCCATGGCGCGCAGCAGCTCGGCCATGTCCTCGGGAGCGAGCTCCCCGGCGCTGCGCGGGGTGGAGTTGAGCAGGCCGAAGATCGCGTGGGTGGCGGCGCGCAGCCGCCCGGGCGGGCACTCGGGATGCAGTTCGGACAGCACGGACACCCACTCCTCGGCGTACAGCCGCTGCAGCCGCCGGATGGCCCGGCGGGCCGGCTCGGGCACGTTGTCCAGCTCGCGCTCGTGGACGCGGATGAGCGCGGGGTGATTGAGCGCGAACTCGATGTGCCCCGACAGCAGCGCGTCGAGCGCGGCCTCCGCGGTGTCCGGGTCGGCGGTGGTGGCCAGGCGCGCCCCCTGCTCGCGCAGCCGCTCGCTGATGTCCAGCAGCATTTCGGTGAGCAGGGCCTCCTTGCCGCTGAAGTGCCGATACAACGCCGGCCCCGACACGCCCACGGCCGCGCCGATGTCCTCGATGGACACCCCGTGGAATCCGCGCGCCGCGAAGAGGTTCGCCGCCGCCTCCAGGATCTCGGCCCGCCGATTGCGGGTAGGGGTCTTCAGGGTCCTGCCGGTCGTCACGGCACCCATGGTAGACGGAGTCTGTTAACGATGATTAACATCCTGGCATGAGCACGAGTGACTGGCCGGTGCTGGAGAGCCGGTGCGACCCGGGCGGCGAGCCGTACAAGCGCAACGCGGAGGCGAACGAACGCCTGGTGGCGGACCTGCGGGAACGGCTCGCGGCGGCGGCGCGCGGCGGTCCCGAGCGGGCCCGCGCCCGGCACGTCCAGCGCGGCAAGCTGCTGCCCCGGGATCGCGTCGACACGCTCCTCGACCCCGGCGGGCGGTTCCTCGAGCTGTCCCCGCTCGCGGCCACCGGCATGTACGACGACCAGGCCCCCGCCGCCGGGATCATCACCGGCGTGGGCCGGGTCGCCGGGCGGGAGGTCGTGATCGTGGCCAACGACGCCACCGTCAAGGGCGGCACCTACTTCCCGATGACGGTCAAAAAGCACCTGCGCGCCCAGGAGGTCGCGCTCCACAACAACCTGCCGTGCGTGTACCTGGTGGACTCCGGCGGGGCCTTCCTGCCCATGCAGGACGAGGTGTTCCCCGACCGGGAGCACTTCGGCCGCATCTTCTACAACCAGGCCACCATGTCGGCGCGGGGCATCCCGCAGATCGCCGCGGTGCTCGGCTCCTGCACCGCGGGCGGTGCGTACGTGCCGGCCATGAGCGACGAGGCGGTGATCGTCCGCAACCAAGGCACGATCTTCCTCGGCGGGCCGCCGCTGGTGAAGGCCGCGACCGGCGAGACCGTCACCGCCGAGGAACTGGGCGGCGGCGAGGTCCACGCCCGCGTCAGCGGCGTGACCGACCACCTCGCCGAGGACGACGCGCACGCCCTGAAGATCGTCAGGGACATCGTGGCGTCGCTCGGCCCGAAGAGCCCCCGCCCGTGGGACGTCGCGCCGCCGGAGCCGCCGCTGTGGGACCCGCGCGACCTGTACGGCATCGTCCCGCAGGACACCCGCCAGCCGTACGAGGTGCGCGAGGTGATCGCCCGGATCGTCGACGGCAGCCGGTTCCTGGAGTTCAAGGCCGAGTACGGCCCGACCCTGGTCACCGGGTTCGCCCGGATCCACGGGCACCCGGTGGGCATCGTGGCCAACAACGGCATCCTGTTCAGTGAGTCGGCGCTCAAGGGCGCGCACTTCATCGAGCTGTGCGACCGGCGGTCGATCCCGCTGGTGTTCCTGCAGAACATCAGCGGATTCATGGTCGGCAAGGCGTACGAGGCCGGGGGCATCGCCAAGCACGGCGCGAAGATGGTGACGGCGGTCGCCTGCGCCCGGGTGCCGAAGTTCACCGTGATCATCGGCGGCTCGTTCGGCGCGGGCAACTACGCGATGGCCGGGCGCGCCTACTCGCCCCGTTTCCTGTGGATGTGGCCGAACGCCCGCATCTCGGTCATGGGCGGCGAGCAGGCCGCCACCGTGCTCACCATGGTCGGCGACGCCGACCCGGACGAGATCCGCGCCCAGTACGAGCACCAGGGCAATCCCTACTACTCGACCGCCCGCCTGTGGGATGACGGGGTGATCGACCCGGTGGACACCAGGACCGTTCTCGGCCTGGCGCTCGGCGCCGCCGCGAACGCCCCCCTCGACCCCGTCGGCTACGGCGTCTTCCGGATGTGAGGCAGCGAACATGACGCGTTCACCGGCTCTTCGCCCGATTTCCGGGCGGCCGACCCGTCACGGGGCGTGGTCGTGATGTTCTCCAGTGTCCTGATCGCCAACCGGGGCGAGATCGCCGTACGGATCATCCGCACGCTGCGTGCCCTGGGCGTCCGCGCGGTCGCCGTGTACAGCGACGCCGACCGGGACGCCCGCCACGTGCGCGAGGCCGACCTCGCCGTACGGCTCCCGCGCGGCTACCTCGACATCGACGGGATCGTCGAGGCCGCCCGGGCGAGCGGCGCCGAGGCCGTGCACCCCGGGTACGGCTTCCTCGCCGAGAACGCCGGGTTCGCCCGCCGATGCGCGGCGGAGGGCCTGGTGTTCGTCGGCCCGCCGGCGGCGGCCATCGAGGCCATGGGCGACAAGATCCGGGCCAAGGAGACGGTCGCCCGCGCGGGCGTGCCGGTCGTGCCCGGCGGCGCGGAACCGCACGACGACCTGGCCGAGGTCGCCGGGCGCATCGGCTTCCCGGTGCTGATCAAGCCGTCCGCGGGCGGCGGCGGCAAGGGCATGCTGCGGGTCGAGTCCGCCGCCGACCTGCCCGCCGCCGTCGAGTCGGCCCGCCGTACGGCGACGGCGGCCTTCGGGGACGGCACCTTGCTGATCGAGCGGTTCGTGGACCGGCCCCGGCACATCGAGATCCAGGTCCTGGCCGACCGCCACGGCAACGTCGTCCACCTCGGCGAGCGCGAGTGCAGCCTGCAACGGCGCCACCAGAAGATCGTCGAGGAGGCGCCGTCGCCGCTGCTGGACGACGCCACGCGGGCCCGGATGGGCGCGGCGGCGGTGGAGGCGGCGCGCTCGGTCGGCTACGTCGGCGCCGGCACGGTCGAGTTCATCGTCCCCGGCGACCGGCCCGGCGAGTTCTTCTTCATGGAGATGAACACCCGGCTGCAGGTCGAGCACCCGGTCACCGAGATGGTCACCGGCCTCGACCTGGTCGAGCTGCAACTGCGCGTCGCGGCCGGGGAGCTGCTGCCGTTCGGGCAGGAGGAGGTGCGCCTGCGCGGCCACGCGGTCGAGGCCCGCGTGTACGCCGAGGACCCCGCCCGCGGCTTCCTGCCCACGGGCGGGCGGGTGCTGCGGCTGCGCGAGCCCGCCGGGGAGGGGGTGCGCTTCGATTCGGGGCTGGCCGAGGGAATGGTCGTGGGCAGCGACTACGACCCCATGCTGGCCAAGGCGGTCGCCTGGGCGCCCACCCGGGCGGAGGCGCTGGCCACGCTCGACCGGGCGCTCGGCTCGACCGTGATCCTCGGGATCGCCACGAACATCGGGTTCCTGCGTGCCCTGCTGGCCGACCCGGAGGTCGCGGCCGGGCGGCTCGACACCGGGCTGGTCGAACGGCGGCTCGGCGGCCTGGTGAGCGGCGAGGTGCCCGGCGAGGTGCTGGCCGCCGCCGCGCTCGTCGTCCACTCCGGCTTCGACCGCTCCGCCTCGGGCGATCCGTGGGACGTCGCGGACGGCTGGCGGATCGGGGAGCCGGCCTGGACCGTGCACCGGCTCGGGGTGCCCGTACGGGTCCGGGGCGCCGCCGGCGACGCGGAGATCGAAGTTAATGAGCGTTCACTTGGCCGGGCGCGGCTGGAGTGGGCCGGCCCCGGCGAGGCGGCGGTCACCCTCGGCGGGGTCACCCGGAGGTACGCCGTGGCCCGCGACCGCGACACGGTGTGGCTCGCCGAGGGCGGCCGCGCCTGGTCCGTCACCCGGCACGAGCCCGGCGACCCGAAGGACCGGCCGGGCGGCACGCTCGCCGGGGACGGGGTCGTGCGCAGCCCGATGCCGGGAACGGTGCTGCTGGTGAAGGCGGCGGAGGGCGACCGGGTCACCGCGGGCCAGCCGCTGGTCGTCGTGGAGGCGATGAAGATGGAACACACCCTGACGGCGCCGGTCGACGGCGTGCTCGCCGAGCTGCGGGCCCGGCCGGGGCAGACGGTGGAGCTGGACGCGGTCCTGGCGAGGGTGACGCCGTGCGAGTGACGATTTACGAGGTCGGCCCGCGCGACGGCCTGCAGAACGAGTCCGCCGTCGTGCCGGTCGAGGTCAAGCGCGAGTTCATCGGGCGGCTGGCCGAGGCGGGGCTGACGATCATCGAGGCGACGAGCTTCGTCCACCCCAAGTGGATCCCCCAGCTCGCGGATGCGGATGAGCTGCTGGCGGACCTGCCCCGGGTGCCCGGGGTGCGCTACCCGGTGCTCGTCCCCAACGAGCGGGGCCTCGACCGGGCCCTTCAGCGGGGCGTGACCGACATCGCGATCTTCGGCAGCGCCACCGAGTCGTTCGCCCGGCGCAACCTGAACCGGACCGTCGAGTCGCAGTTCGAGATGTTCGCCCCGGTCGTCGAACGGGCGCTGGCCCACGGCATGCGGGTCAGGGCGTACGTGTCGATGTGCTTCGCCGATCCCTGGGAGGGGCCGGTCGCGCCCGAGCAGGTCGCCCGGGTGGGCCGCCGGCTGCTCGATCTCGGCTGCTACGAGCTGTCGCTGGGCGACACCATCGGCGTCGGCACGCCCCGGCACGTCGAGGCGCTGCTCGACGCCTTCGCCGAGGCCGGCGTCGGGCCCGACCGGCTGGCCGTCCACTTCCACGACACCTACGGCCAGGCCCTCGCCAACACCCTCACCGCGATCAAGCGCGGGATCACCGTCGTGGACTCCTCCGCCGGCGGCATCGGCGGCTGCCCGTACGCCAAGAGCGCCACCGGCAACCTCGCGACCGAAGACCTGGTGTGGATGCTCGACGGCCTCGGCGTCGAGACCGGGGTGGACGTCAGGTCGCTGGCCGCAACCAGCCTGTGGCTCGCCGAGATCCTGGGCCGGCCGAGCCCCTCCCGTGTCGTCCAGGCCCTAGCGAAGGAGATGTAGAGATGATGCTCAACGACGAGCACATCGAGCTGCGCAAGTCGGTCGAGGAGTTCGCCCGCGAGGTGGTGGCCCCCGTCATCGGGGACTACTACGAGCGGTGCGAGTTCCCGTATGACATCGTCCGCAAGATGGGCGCGATGGGCCTGTTCGGGCTGCCCATCCCGGAGGAGTACGGCGGCATGGGCGGCGACTACTTCGCGCTGTGCCTGGCCCTGGAGGAGCTGGCCAGGGTCGACTCCTCGGTGGCGATCACCCTGGAGGCGGCGGTCTCGCTGGGCGCGATGCCGATCCTGCGGTTCGGCACGGACGCCCAGAAGGAGCGGTGGCTGCCGAAGATGGCCGCGGGGGAGATCCTCGGGGCGTTCGGGCTGACCGAGCCCGGCGGCGGGTCCGACGTGCCCGGCGGCATGCGCACCACGGCCGTCCTCGACGGCGGCGAATGGGTGATCAACGGCTCGAAGGCGTTCATCACCAACTCGGGCACCGACATCACCGGCGTCGTCGGGGTCGCGGCGATCACCGGCCGCCGCGAGGACGGCAGGCCGGAGATCTCCACGATCCTCGTGCCGTCGGGCACGCCCGGGTTCACGGTGTCGAAGAAGTACTCCAAGGTCGGCTGGTCGGCCTCCGACACCCGGGAGCTGTCGTTCACCGACTGCCGGGTGCCCGAGGAGAACCTGCTGGGCGAGCGCGGCCGGGGCTACGCGCAGTTCCTCCAGACGCTCGACGAGGGCCGGGTGGCCATCGCCGCGCTGTCGGTCGGCCTGGCCCAGGGCTGCGTGGACGAGTCGCTGCGGTACGTGCGGGAGCGCCGGGCCTTCGGCCGGGAGATCGGCCGCTACCAGGCCATCCAGTTCAAGATCGCCGACATGGAGGCCAGGGTGCACACCGCACGGCTGGCGTACTACCACGCCGCCGAGCGCATGCTGGCCGGCCTGCCGTTCAAGAAGGAGGCGGCGATCGCCAAGCTCGTGTCGTCCAACGCGGCGATGGACAACGCCCGCGAGGCGACCCAGATCTTCGGCGGCTACGGCTTCATGAACGAGTTCCCCGTGGGCCGCTTCTACCGGGACGCGAAGATCCTGGAGATCGGGGAGGGCACCAGCGAGGTGCAGCGCATGCTCATCGCCCGCGAGCTCGGCCTGCCCGCCTGAGCCCGTCCCGCCGCGGCCGACGGCTCGCCTTCGGCCGCCCTTGCAGGTTGGCTTCGATTCTTCCCCGTCGTCCCAAGGGACTGGCGGGGATTTTTCTTCGTGCGTTAGTGATCGGCCGTCACATGGCCGTGGGCGCTTGCCAAGCCACTGCTCGGCGGACGAAGCCGTCAGCCGGCAAGCGGGCCGGCCGGGCTGCCGGGCGCGGCAGGTGCGGCGCATCGATCAGTCATCCTCGTCCTCCAGCCCCACCGCCTCCGGGAAGTTCTCCAAGAACTCGCGGAAGGCGGGGTCGGTCTCGGTCCGAGCCCGCTCGCGGACCAGCTCGGTCAGTCTCCGCTTGTCCTCACCCGTCAAGCCGGCGAGTTTGTACGCGATCCACTCCTGCTGCCGAACCGCATCATCGAGGTCGAGGACGGAGTCGTCGCACGACTCGAAGAACCAGGCGAGGTCTGCAACCAGCTCGGCCAGTGTCCGGACAAGAAGGTCTTCTCTCCGCATCCACTGATCTTGGCCGAACCCGCCCACGGGCTCAAAGCGCTGAATGCGGTATCGGCACGATTTGATCTGGTTTTAGCGGTATCACATGTCTTGAGCGTGATCCGTGCCGTGCGGACCGCTACGGCACGGCACCTCGAACCGCACCCATTTACGCGAGGGTGTAGTGGAGCTCGGGACGGCCGGGGCCGCCGTACTGCGGGACCCGGCGGGCCACGCCGGTGTCGACGAGGTACTCCAGGTAGCGCCGGGCGGTCACCCGGGACACTCCCACCGTCGCGCCCACGGCCTGGGCCGACATGCCGCCGGCGGCGTCGCGCAGCGCGCCCGCGACGGCCTCCAGGGTGTCCGGGGTCATGCCCTTCGGCAGGGCGGGCCGCGTGCTCCCGCGCAGGGTGGACAGCGCCCGGTCCACCTCCCCCTGCCCGCTGACCTCGCCGGGACCGCTGATGGACGACCGGAACGCGGCGTAGCGTTCGAGCTTCTCCTGCAGCAGGGCGAAGGTGAAGGGCTTGAGCAGATACTGCACGACCCCGACGGAGACGGCCGACCTGACCACCGCCAGGTCCCGCGCGGAGGTGACCGCGATGACGTCGGACGGGATTCCCGCCGCCCGCAACGCCCGGCAGACCTCCAGCCCGTGCATGTCCGGCAGGTAGAGATCGAGCAGCACGAGATCCACCGGCCGGCGGCGCAGCGTGCGGATGGCCTCGCCGCCGGTCCGGGCCACGCCTTCGACCCGGAAGCCCGGCACCCGCTCGACGTACAGGCGGTTCGCCTCGGCCGTGAGCTCCTCGTCCTCCACGATCAGCACCGAGATCACGCCCCCGCCTCCTCGCGCGCCGGGCCGCCGGCCTCGGCGTTCACCGGCCCGTCCGGGCGT
Organism: Microbispora sp.; assembly: GCA_019689655.1. Taxonomy (GTDB): domain Bacteria; phylum Actinomycetota; class Actinomycetes; order Streptosporangiales; family Streptosporangiaceae; genus Microbispora. The sequence goes on along the minus strand of JADGHC010000067.1, from coordinate 114 downwards.
CTCCGGCCCGCCCCGCCCGCACCCGCATCGCACGTATCGCCCGCCGCGCTTGCGCAGGTGCCGTGATCGGGGCGCGGCAGCGGGATCCGTACGGTGAAGACGGCGCCGCGGCAG
>JADGHC010000066.1 GCA_019689655.1 Microbispora sp. | reverse complement strand
CTCCGCCGGCGTGCGACCGCACGCGGAAGGCGCCCCAGTGCGAGGTGGTGCCGGTCTCCGTGACAACCGGCGGGCGGACCCGCGCGGGGTGGTTCACGCCCCGGCGCCCACGGTCGCGCGCTCGCGTGCGGCGGCTCCCGCCCGCAGCAGCGGAACCAGTTCGCGGCCCCATTCGCGTACGTCGTCGAGCGGGTCGAAACCGCGGATCAGGAAGGCGTCCACCCCGATGTCGTGATACTTCAGCAGGGCCTCGGCGACCTGCTCGGGCGTGCCCACCAACGCCGTGGTGTTGCCGCTGGGCCCGACGAGGTTGGTCACGCCGTACCACAGGCGCTCGTCGTGCACCTCCTTCTCCGCGCCCTGCTCCTGGAGGCGGGCGGACCCGACGGCGGTGGAGGTGCCGCCCTTGCGGTACCAGATCGCCCGGCCTGCCCGCTCGGCCGTGGCGGCCTTGATCGCGGCGGCGCGGTCCCACGCCTCCTGCTCGGTCGCGGCCACGATCGGCCGGGTGGACAGGCTGAACTTCACCTCGCGCCCGTGCCGGGCCGCCTCGCGCCGGATCGTCGCGATGCGCTCGGCGATCTGGGCCAGCGGCTCCCCCCACAGCATGTAGACGTCGGCGTGCTCGGCGCCGGTGCGTACCGCCGCCTCCGACGCGCCGCCGAAGTACAGCGGGATCCCGGCGTCGGTGGCGGGTTTGACCGCGCTGTAGGCGCCTTCGAACCGGTAGAACTCGCCGTGGTGGTCGAACGGCTCGGCGGAGGTGAGCGTGCGGCGCAGCACGCTCATGAACTCGGCCGTGCGCCGGTAACGCCCGTCGTGGTCGGTGAAGTCGCCGTCGCGGCGCTGGTCCTCCTCGTTGCCGCCGCTGATGTGGTGGATGGCGACCCGGCCGCCGCCGGTCAGGTGGTCGAGGGTGGCGAGCTTGCGGGCGACCACGGTGGGCTGCACGAACCCGGGCCGGTGCGCGATCAGCACGCGCAGCCGCTCGGTGTGGTGCAGCACGGTCGCCGCCACCGCGAACCCGTCGGGACTGCTGGCGCTGTAGCCGATGAGCACCCGGTCGAAACCGGCCTCCTCGTGGGTGCGGGCGAACCTGATCAGGTAGTCGGTGTCGATGGGCGGACCGTCCAGGAACGAGCCCCGCGTCTCGGAGGCGTCCTTGGTGCCGACCATGCCGAGGATCTCGATGGGCACGGATGAAGTCCTTTCGTGACGGGTCAGACGGTCGCGGGCGCGCGGTCGAGGTGCTCGTTGACGAGCCGGATGAGGGTGCCGTAGGCGACGGCGTCGGAGTAGGGCGAGTAGCCGCGGATCAGCAGGGTCGACACGCCGATGCGCACGTAGTCGAGCAGCGACTCGGCGACCTGCTCGTAACTGCCGACGAGCGCGGTGGAGTTGCCGCCCGCGCCGGTGGCCTTGGCCAGGGCCGTCCACAGCCGCTTGTCGTGCACCTCGCCCTCGTCGGCGTACTTCAGCAGCCGCCGGGAGCCCTCCTGCCTGCGCGGGTCGATCGGGAAGAAACCGCCCTTGCGTAGCTCGCCCGCCCGTTCCTTGGTGAGCCGCAGAATCTCCCGGGCGCGCTCCCACGCGGCCTGCTCGGTGTCCGCGGGGATCGGGCGGAGGCTGACGCTGAAGCGCGGCTGCCGACCGTGCGGGGCCGCGGCGGCGCGCACCCGGGCGATGCGCTCGGCGATGCCCGCCAGGGGCTCCCCCCAGAAGGCGTACACGTCGGCGTGCTTCGCGCCGACCCGTACGGCCTCCTCGGAGGCGCCGCCGAAGTAGATGGGGATCCGCCCGTCCGGGCGGACCGAGGACAGGCCCTGCCGGACCCGGTAGAACTCGCCTTCGTAGTCGAACGGCGTCTGCGCGGTCCACTCCCGGCGCAGCACGTCGAGGAACTCGTCCGTACGCCGGTAGCGGGTGGCCTTGTCGGTGAAGTCGCCGTCCCTGGCCTGGTCGGCGTCGTCGCCGCCGGTGATGACGTGCAGCGCGACCCGGCCCGGGTGAAAGGCGTCGAGCGTGGCGAACGCGCGGGCGGCCACGGTGGGCGCGACGAACCCCGGCCGGTGGGCCAGGAGCACCCCCAGCCTCTCGGTGGCGGCCAGCACCTGCCCGGCCACCACGAAGCCGTCGGGGGCGCTGGACCAGTGCGCGATCAGCACCCGGTCGAAGCCGGACTCCTCGTGCGCCCGGGCCAGCCGCCTGACGTAGCCGGGCTGCACGACGGGCCCCTCGCCCGCCAGGCTCTCGCTGGTCTCCTGGGTGGCGACGAGGCCGATGAACTCCACCATGGTCATGCTCCTTCGGCGAGTAGGGGTGTCCGGCCGGCGGCGCGGGCCGGCCAGTCGTCCGCGTGATGGCACGCCACGGACCTGTCCCCGGCGGACGTCGTGGCCGGGACGTCGGTGCACACGGCCGTGGCGAACGGGCAGCGCGCGGCGTAGACGCAGCCGCCCGCCCCGCCCGGCGCGGTGCGGCGCAGGACGCCCGGGGGGTAGCGGCGGCGGCCGGCCACCCGGGGCGCGGAGGCCACCAGCAGTGCCGTGTAGGGGTGCCGGGGGTTGTCGAACACCTCGCGGATCGGGCCCTCCTCGACGATCCGGCCCCGATACAGCACGGCCACCCGGTCGGCGACGCCGGCCAGCGACACCAGATCGTGCGAGATCACCACGATCGCGGCCCCCAGCGTGCCGCGCAGCTCGCCGAGGAGCCGCAGCACGTGGTTGCGGTGGGCCGCGTCGAGCGCGCTCACCGGCTCGTCGCACAGCAGCAACCGCGGCTCGCAGATCACCGCGCGGGCGATGGCGGCCCGCTGCCGCTGCCCACCGGAGACCTGCCCCGGCGTCCTGCCGCCGAGGCCGGGGGACAGGCCCACCAGTTCGAGCGCGGCCCGCACCCGTTCGTCCCGCTCGGCCCGGGGCACGCCGCGTACGGCGAGGGGCTCCCCGACGGACTCCGCGAGGGTGAGGGCGGGGTCGAGGGAGCGCAGCGGGTCCTGGAAGACGTACTGCGTCGTGCCCCGGCGGCGGTGTTCCCGCAGGGCCCGCCCCCGCAAGGCCGAGACGGTCGTCCCGCCGACCTCGACGGTTCCCCGATCCGGCCGGACCAGGCCGAGCACGGTGCGGGCCAAGGTGGTCTTGCCCGAACCGGTCTCGCCCACGACGCCGACGATCTTCCCGGCCCGCGCCGTGAAGTGGACGTCGGTCAGGACCGGGACGGCGGGGCTGCCGAGGCTGACCGACAGCCCGCGCACCTGCAACAGCGGCTCGCCGCGCCGGCCGGTCCGCTCACCGTGCTCGCTCATGCGGCGGCTCCGGCCGGGGAGAACTCCCGCGCCTCGCGGAGCAGCTCGCGGGTGTAGGCGTGCCGGGGCGCCGCGAGCACCTCGGCCGTGGGGCCGGTCTCGACGATCTCCCCCCGGTAGAGCACCGCGACCCGGTCGCAGGTCTCGGCGATCACGGCCAGGTCGTGCGAGACCAGCACCACCGACAGGCGGTGCTCGCCGCGCAGCCGGTTGAGCAGCTCCAGCACCTCCGCCTGCACCGTGACGTCGAGCGCCGTGGTCGCCTCGTCGGCGATGAGCAGCCGGGGCGCGCAGGAGACCGCGATGGCGATCATGACCCGCTGCAGCATTCCGCCGGACAGCTCGTGCGGGTACTGGCCGTACACCCGGGCGGGGTCGCGCAGCTCCATCGAGGTCAGCAGCTCCAAAGCGCGCTCGCGGGCGGCCCGGCGGCCGAGCCCGCGTTTCACCCGCAGCACCTCGGCGAGCTGGCCGCCGATGGTCAGTGAGGGATTGAGGTAGGAGGCCGGGTCCTGGAACACGGCGCCTATGCCGGTGCCGCGTACGGCCTCCCACTCCTTGTGGGACAGGCCGGTCAGCTCCCGCCCGTCGAACTCGATGCTCCCGCCGGTGACCGCGCACCCGGGGGCGAGCACGCCGAGCACGGCGCGGCAGGTCAGCGTCTTGCCGCTGCCGGACTCGCCGACCAGGCCGACGGCCTCGCCGGGCGCGACGTCGAACGACACGCCGCGTACGGCCTCGGCGCCGCCGGGAACCTCGATACGCAGGTCGCGCACCCGCAGCAGCGGGTCCGCGGAGGACTGTGGATCAGACACGGCTCGGCTCCTTTTCTGCGGGCTGCCGGCGGTCGCGCCGGGTCGGGCGGGGAACGGCCGCGTGCCCGCCCATGCTGTCGCGCAGGGCGTCGGCGAGGGCGTTGAGGGCGCCGACGGTGATCGTGATCGCGAGCGCCGGAGCGAGCGGCGCCAGCGGCCGCTGCGCGAGGTAACCCAGGTCGGCGGCGAGCATCCCGCCCCAGGTGGGCGCGGGCGGCGCGACGCCGATGCCGAGGAAGGACAGCGAGGAGACGGCGAGCAGCGCCGTGCCGGCCGCCCCCGCCGCCGTCACCGCGACCGTGGGCACGACCTTGGGCAGGATGTGGACGCGCAGGATGCGGCCGCCGGACGCGCCGGCCAGCTCGGCCGCCTCGACGTACTGGGCCCGGGCGTACCCGAGCGTCGTGGTCCTGGTCACCCGGAAGAAGACCGGCGCGAGCAGCAGGCCGAGCGCGGCCATGGCCTGGTGGGGACCGTTGTCCACGATGCCGACGACCGCGATCACGAAGACGATGAACGGGAGCGTGAGCAGCGCGTCGATCACGCGCATGGCCGCCCACTCGGCCGCCCGGCCCGCGAACACGGACGCCAGCCCGGGGACCACGCCGAGCACCAGGCCCACGGCGACGGCCTCGGCCGCGCTCAGCACCGACGTGCCGGTGCCGGCCAGGAGCCTGCTCAGCACGTCCCGCCCGAGGTAGTCGGTGCCGAGCCAGTGCGCGCCGGACGGTCCCCGGAGGCGCTGCGCCGCGTCCTGGGCGAGGGGGTCGTACGGCGCCAGGTGCGCGCCGAGCACGGCGACCACCGCGACCACGGCCAGCACGGCGATCGACAGCTTCACCGACGGCAGCCGCCAGGCCCGCCGTACGGTTCCGGCGAAGCCCGCCGCGGCGGGGAGCGGGGCGGTCACGACGTCCTCCGTCCCGTGCCCGGCCGCAGCCGCAGCACGACCGCGTCCACCACCACGTTGGACAGCAAGACCATCACGATGATGGTGAGCAGCGTGCCCTGGATCACCGGCACGTCGCTCTTGAGCGCCGCCTCCCCGGTGAGCTGGCCGAGACCGGGGAGCGCGAACACGGCCTCGGTGACCACCGCCCCGCCGAGGAGCCGGGGGATGTGCAGGCCGAGCACGGTGACGGCGGGACCGGCGGCGTTGCGCAGGGCGTGCCGCAGCAGCACGCGCCGCCGGGACAGGCCGCGCACCACGGCGCCGGTCACGTAGTTCTCCCGCAGCGTCTCCACCAGCGCGGTGCGCAGCTGCCGGGCGATGTCGGCGGCCGAGTCGAGGCTGAGCGCGAGCGCGGGCAGCGTGATCAGCCGCAACCACTGAGCCGGATCTTCGGAGAACGGCACGTATCCGCCGGACGGGAAGATCGGGATGGCGACCGCGAACAGCACGATCAGCCCGATCCCGACGACGAAGGCCGGTACCGTCGCGGCCGCGGCGCAGACCGCGGTGACCACCCGGTCGAACCGCCCGCCCGCGTTCACCGCGGCGCCGATCCCGGCCGGCCCCCCGGCCAGTACGGCGAGCAGGACCGCGAAGGCGGTGATGGACAGGTCCACAGGCAGCCGCTGGGCGATGCTCTCGGCCACCGGCAGCCGGGTGAACCAGGAGGTGCCGAGGTCGCCGGTGAGGGCGTGGCCCAGCCAGGTGGCGTACCGCTCGAGGAAGGGCCGGTCCAGGCCGAACTCGTGGTTCATCCGGGCGATGTCCTCGATCGTGGCGGTCTCGCCGAGCACGGCCGCCGCCGGATTGGCGCCGCCGAGCGCGGCCAGGCCGAAGGTGAGGAACGTGGACACCAGCGCGACGGTGAGCAGCGTGGCCAGTCCCCGGATCAGCGCGGTGACGGGTGAGGCGAGCCTGCGGCGGCGCGACGCCGGGGCCGGGGCGAGCGTGAGCGCGGTCATCGGGCGTCGATCCGTACGCCGTCGAACCGCTGCACCGCGGCGACGCGCGGCAGCTCGGACACCCGGGGACTGCGGGCGAAGATCCTCGGGGTGGAGAACAGCCACACGTTGGGCAGTTCCTTGACGCCGATGGCCACCGCCTCCCGGAGCCGCTTGACGTACTTCGGATCGTCGAGCGGGGTGGTGCGGATCTCGTCGAACTTCTTCAGCAGCGCCTTGGGGGTGTTGCGCCCGGGGTTCATCAGCCCTTCGGGGCCGAAGACCACGCCGAGCGCCTGCAGCGGGGATTCGCGGCCGACGAAGCTGTCGGGCGCGAGCGCCACGTTGTGCTGCACGTACACGAGCTGGGTGTGCTGCGCGGGGGCGATCGGCTTGATCGTCGCGGTGAAGCCCGCGGTCTTGAGCTGGGCCTGCAACTGCTCGGGCAGCCCCTCGGGGGTGCCCGTCGTGATCACCACGTTCACCCCGTCGGGATGACCGGCCTCGGCGAGCAGCCGCCTCGCCTTCTGCGGGTCGTAGGTGTACAGGTTCTCCAGCGCCGGGTCGTACCCGGGATGCCCCTTCGGGAAGGGCTGCAGGTCGACCTCGCCGATCCCGAAGTTGGACGTCTCGAGCAGCGCCTTGCGGTCCACCGCGTACTTGAGCGCCTCGGTCACCCTGGGGTCGTCGAACGGCGGGATCGTGTTGTTGACGTCGAGGACGCGCACGGTCAGGGACGGGATCACGTCCACCTTCAACCCGGCGGCCTTGGCGGCGTCGACCTGGTTGGGCGGGAGCGTGGCCACGTCGTACTGGCCGGACTGCAGGCCCGCGACCACGGTGGCGGGCTCGGTGATCTCCTTGACCTCGAACCCGTCGAGGTGGATCTGCGCGGCGTCGTAGTAGGACGGGTTGCGGCGCAGGCTGGCGTACGAGCCGGGGACGAGCCGGGTCAGGACGAAGGGACCGGCTCCCACCGGCCGGGTGTCGAGCCGCTTGCCCGCGTCGCCGCCGAACGCCTTGGGGCTGACGATCATCCCCGTCTTGCCGGCGAACAGCGCCGGGACCTGGTAGTCGGCGTCCTTGAGCACCACCGTGAACTTCAGCGGCCCCTCGGTGGTGACGTCCTTCACGTTGTGGAGCTGGGAGGCGATCAGGGAGTCCCGCTGGTCCCTGCCGCGCAGGATGTTCGCGCGTACGGCCTGCGCGTCCAGTTTGGTCCCGTCGGTGAACGTCAGCCCGGGACGGAGCGTGAACGTCACGCTCTTGCCGTCCTCGGCGTACGTCCACGAGCGGGCGAGCCCGGGGACCACGTTGCCCTGCTCGTCGAGCCGGGTGATGGCCGAGTAGACGAGCGACAGGACGTTGACGTCGTTGCCGGCCCGTGAGGTCACGGGATCCCAGGTGGTGGGCAGGGTCCAGCCCCACTTGAGCGTGCTGCCGCCGGAGCCGCCGGCCGAGCCCGTCGTCTTTCCCGAGGCGCCACAGGCGCCCAGTGCGATGACGGCCGCGGCAACCGTTGCCAGCACGGTGAACGTGGTGCGGATGCGATGAGGCGGACTGGCGGGCATGGCGGGTCCTCTCGAAGGGGGACGGAGAGTCAGGGTGCCGGGGAACGGCGGGACGGAATCCCGCGCCGCAAGATCACCCCGATGGTAGATTTCCCCTAAAAACCAGTCAAGTGTGTAGGGAAATAGCCCGCCGATGTGGAGCGCCCGCCGCCCGGCGGGAGGCGGCGCGACGGCCGCGCCGTACGCCGCCATGCCGAGATCTCGGGCGGGCACCGCTGTGCCGGGAGAAGCCGTGATCAGCCGGAATGCTTCCGCAGGAAGCGGGTGAGGTCCTGGATCTCGGGCGAGACCAGGATGTACTTCTCATCGACGACGATCGTGGGGACGCCGACAACGCCGTATCTTGACGCGAGGATCAGGTCGGCGGTGACCTCGTCCCGGTAGGCGCCCGGCTCCAGCGGTGGCAGCCCCTGCTCGGCGGCGATCTCGTCGAGCGTCGCCAGGTCGCCGATGTCGCGGCCCTCGATCGCGTACGCGCGCATCAGCGCCTCGGCGGTCTCGGTCCCCTTCCCGTGCGCGTGGCCGTGCTTGACCAGCCGGTGCGCGTCGGCGGTGTTCGCCATGATCGCGCGGTCGAGGCGGTACTCCAGGCCGACCTCTGCCGCGAGGTCGGTGACGAGCTTCTGCCTGCGCCGGTCCTCCTCCGCGGTGACGCCGTAGCGGTTGAGGTGCGCCTCGCTGAGCGTCCAGGTGACGCCGGACGGATAGGACGGGTCGAGCTGGAACGCCCGCCAGACCAGTTCGGGTTCGACCCCGGCCTGCTCGATCGCGATCGAAAGGCGGCGCTTTCCGATGTAGCACCACGGGCAGACCATGTCGGAAAAGACTTCGATCTTCATAGTCTCACTGTAGGAAGTGGGCGTACTTTCAGGAAGTACGTACCTTCTCGTTGGCCACCTACTAAAAGTAAGTGATTAGGCGCGCGTGGGGACACGTGCGGGCCGCTCGCACGCTCGGCTGCGTGCGTCGGCCCGGCAATGATCTAGGGAGATCGCCGATGGGCGCGTGAAAGGACTACGGGTCGTGTGTCCGCTCCTGCTGCCAGGTCAGCACTGTTCCGGTGCGCCATCCGCGGCGGCGCGTGGACCGGATCGGCGCGGGCGCGGTCATCACCGTGTCCGGGCCGAATCCCTGAAACCGCCGCGGGTCAGGCGGTTTGGGCGCGGTCGTAGTGCTCCTGGGCGGCGACGATGTCGTCGGTGCGGAGGGTGATCCAGTCGACCAGCGTGCGCAGCAGCGGGGCGAGTTCGAGGCCGAGCGGGGTCAGCGAGTACGTCACCCGGGGCGGGGTGCTGGGCTCCACGGTGCGGTCGATGAGGCCGTCCCGGATGAGCAGCCGCAGGCTCTGCGACAGCATCTTCTCGCTGATCCCGCCGATGTTGTCGCGGAGCTGGTGGAAGCGCATCGGGCCTTCGTGCAGCAAGGTGACAATCAGCGTCCCCCACCGGTTCGCCACGTGGTTCAGCACCACCCGGCTCGGACAGTCGTCGGCGAATGGGCCCTGGCGGGTCGAAGTCCTCGAGCATCCCGGCTCGGCCACCATCGCACCTCCCTTTTGGTGGGCAGCTTACCGCCGGTAGGCGGCCCTGCCGCTTGGCGCGCTCCGGCGCTGAGCGGCGGAGGACACGACAGCGCGAACACGTCGGCCGATCGCGACCGGGCGACCCCGGGGTCTCGGGCGGCGGTCGTCCTAGGGTCGCGGGCAGTAGCCGCCGATCCCGCGTTCCAGCAGGTCGAAGGCCCGTTCGGCGTGCTCCCTGAGGTCCGCCCTGATCGACGCGGGATCCTCGCCGGCCGCCTGCCGGACGGCGAAGTGGCGGGTCAGCGCGCGCACGACGGCGCAGATCTGCGCCGACACCAGCCACGGGGTCAGGTCGTCGGGATCGGCGTCGGTCTCGTCCGCGAGCGTCCGCGCCAGCCGACTCTCCCTGTTGGCCTCGATCAGCCGCGCCCGTGATTGGAGCGCCGGGCTCTCCCGCACGCGCTGCGCGAACAGGTCGAGGCCGTCGCTCATCCCGTACCGCCAGTCGCCGGCGTCGAGGGCCTCGAAGAAGTCGCGGCGCACCGCCTGGACCGCCGTCTCGCCCGCGCGGCGCTCGCGCACGACCCGGGCCAGCAGGTCCTCGCTCTCCTCGCTGCGGTCGAGGAACAGGTCCTCCTTGGTGCGGAAGTAGTTGAACACCGTGTTGACCGACACGTCGGCGGCCCTGGCCACCTCGGCCACCGTGACGTTGTCGAACCCCCGTTGCAGGAACAGCCCCATCGCGATGTCGGCGATGCGCTGCCGTGTCTCCCGCTTCTTCCGCTCCCGCAGGCCCTCTTCCACGCCTCGATTGTAAGGGTCGGTGAAATCTTTAAGTGACTCCAAATTTGGTGTTACCCTACCCGGCATGATTCACGCCAGAGGGCTCACCAAGACCTTCGGCCCGGTCGAGGCCGTCCGGGGGATCGATCTCGACGTCTCCGCGGGGGAGATCGTCGGCTTCCTCGGACCGAACGGCGCGGGCAAGACCACCACGCTCCGCATGCTGACCACGCTGCTGCGCCCGACGTCCGGCACCGCCACGGTCGCGGGCGCCGACCTGTTCGCCGACCCCGCGGCCGTACGCCGCCGCATCGGCTACGTCGCCCAGGGCGGCGCGTTCGCGCCGTTCTCCCCGGTGGGGGAGGAGCTCGTGCTCCAGGCCCGCCTGTACGGCATGAGCCGGAGACAGGCCCGCGAACGGGTGACCACCCTGCTCGCCGAGCTGGACCTGCCGGGGGTCGAGGAGCGTACGACGGTCACGATGTCGGGCGGTCAGAAACGCCGGCTGGACATCGCGATGGGCCTGCTCCACCGGCCCGAGCTGCTCTTCCTCGACGAGCCCACGACCGGGCTCGACCCGCAAAGCCGCGCCAACCTGTGGGACCACGTGCGCCGGCTGCGCGAGCGGGACGGCCTGACGGTCTTCCTCACCACCCACTACCTGGAGGAGGCCGACGCGCTCTGCGACCGTGTGCTGATCATCGATCACGGCCGGATCGTCGCCGCGGGCACCCCGGGCGAGCTGAAATCCGCGCACGGCGCGCGCACGCTCGACGACGTCTTCCTCGCCGTCACCGGCCGCGAGCTGCGTGAGGAGGCCGCAGCGTGACCGCACTCGCCGCCCTGACCGGCCACTATCTGCGCGCCTCGTTCGGCAACAAGTTCAGCCTGGCCTTCGGCGCGCTGCAGCCGTTCCTCTACCTCGTGCTGTTCGGCCCGCTGTTCGCCCGCAGCGGGGTCGGGTCGTGGGAGGTCCTCGTGCCCGGCCTGCTGGTGCAGCTCGGGCTGACGAGCGCGGGCATGGCCGGCTTCGGCATCGTGTTCGACCATCGGTTCGGCGTGCTCGAACGGCTGCGGGTCACGCCGGTGAGCCGGGTGACGCTGCTGCTCGGGCGGGTGCTCAGGGACACCGTGGTGCTGCTGATCCAGGCGGTTGCGATCATCCTGGTGGCCTGGGCGCTGGGGCTGCGGGCACCGCTCGCCGGGGTGCTGCCGGCGCTGCTCCTGGCCGGCGTGCTGGCCGTCGGCATGGCGTCGCTGTCGTACGCCGCGGCGCTCACGATACGGCAGGAGCTGTTCGCGCCCGTGATGTCCACCGTGGTCGTCCCGCTGATGCTGCTGTCGGGCGCGCTGCTGCCGATGTCGCTCGCCCCCGCCTGGCTCGACGTGGTGTCGCGGCTCACGCCGTTCCGGTACGCGGTCGAGGGCTTGCGCGCGCTGTTCGCCGGTTCCTACGCCTCGTCCGCCCTGCTGTGGGGGGTCGTGGTCTCGCTGGCCTTCGCCGTCGTGGGCGTCGCCCTGGGCACTCGACGTTTTCAAACGGAAAACGCCTGATCAAAGCCGGGAAAAGGCCTTCGAAGTTCATACCGGTTTGCGGCGCCGCCGGGCACGGAGACGGCCACAATGGGTGATGTGGCGGACGTCAACTTCACCCTCGTCCAGCTGCGTTACTTCGTAACCGCGGCCGAGCTCGGCAGCATGACCGCGGCCAGCAGAGAGCTCATGGTGGCGCAGTCCGCGATCTCGGCCGCCATCGCCCAGGTGGAGCGGGAACTGGGGGTCCAGCTCCTGATCCGTCACCACGCCCGCGGCCTGTCGCTGACCCGTGCGGGCGAGCGGTTCCTCATCGAGGCCCGGGAGTTCCTGGCCCACGCGGCGGCGCTCGCCCAGTCGGCGCGCGGACTGGCCGGCTCGCTGACCGGCGAGCTCGCCGTCGGCTGCCTGACCACGCTCGCGCCGTTCTATCTGTCCCGTCTGTTGCGCGAGTTCGCCGAACGGTATCCGGGGGTGCGGGTCAGCGTCTCCGAGGGCGAGATCTCCGCAATGGAGTCGGCCCTCCTCGACGGGCGGTGCGAGGTCGCCCTCGTCTACGCCATCGATCTCGCGCTCGACCTCGACATCCGGCCGCTCACCCGGGCCAGGCCGTACGCGCTGCTGCCGCCGGAGCATCCGCTGGCCCGGGCGGAGGCGGTGTCGCTGGCGGACCTGGCCTCCGAGCCGATGATTTTGCTGGACCTGCCGCGCAGCCGCGACTACTTCCGGGCGATCTATCCCACCGAGCCGCGCGTACGGTTCCGTACGTCGAGCTACGAGACGGCGCGCTCGCTGGTGGCGGGCGGGCACGGCTACTCGATACTCAACCAGCGGGCCGAGAGCGACCAGACCTACGACGGCGGCCGGGTCGCGTGCGTCCCGATCAGCGACGACGTGCCCACGCTCGACGTCGTGCTCGCCTCCGTGCGCGGGGTGCGCCCCACCGCCCGGGCGGTGGCCTTCGCCGAGACCTGCCAGGCGTTCTTCTCCCGGTTGTAGCTCACCCGAGGTCGGCGAGCAGTTCCTCCAGGAACGCGCGGGTCTGCGTGGCGGGCCGGGCGTCCACGCACACGGCGTTCATCACCTGCGCGTAGGCCTCGGTGTCCTCCGGCTTGTCCAGGTAGAGGGCGCTGGTGAGCTGCTCCAGGTAGACGACGTCGGGCAGCTCGGGCGCGTCGAAACGCAGGATCGTGAAGGGCCCGCCGCACGCGGCGTGCCCCACGTGGTCGAGCGGCACGATCTGCAGCGTGATGTTCGGCTGCTTGATCACCTCCATGAGGTGTTCGAGCTGGGCCCGCATCACCTTCCTGCCGCCGATCGGGCGGCGCAGCGCCCCCTCGTCCACCACGGCCCACAGAGTCGCCGCATCGGGCCCGTTCAGCCGCTCCTGCCGGCGCATCCGCAGATCGACGCGCCGGTCGACGTCGTCGGCGGACCTGCCCGTGTTGCTCCGCAGGACGAGAGCCCGCGCGTACTCGGGCGTCTGCAGCAGCGTGGGGACGAACTGCAGCTCATAGCAGCGGATGACGGACGCCGCCTCCTCCAGCCCGATGTAGAACTCGAACCAGTTCGGCAGCACGTCGCTGTACTTGTGCCACCAGCCGGGGATGTTCGCCTGCCGAGCCAGGTCGAGCAGCATGGCCCGGTCGTCGGGGTCGGTGATGCCATAGAGGGTGAGCAGGTCGGCGACGTCCCGCTCCTTGAACCCGACCCGGCCGAGCTCGAGCCTGCTGATCTTGGCGTGCGACGCGCGGATGGCACGGGCCGCCTTCTCGGGGGTGATGCCGCTTTCCCGGCGCAGCCGCCTGAGCTGGGCCCCGAGCAGCAGCCGCAGGGCCGTCGGGCCGCCTCGAGCGATCCCGACCGGTACGGGGGCGGTGCGGGCTGCCTGTGCGTTCACACGGTCTCCATCCGTGACGCTACGGGACAAATTTCTAGTCGACCAATGAGTTGATCATCCTACCGGACGGGGGTCGGGGCATCTTTTCAGGGAGCTTCCACGGAAAGTCGGGAGCGTACGACATTTGCACGTGCACCCGTGCTTGCATCAGCAAGGCACAGGGCAAGATACACGACGGCAGGGAAATTCACATCATGTAATGCGTGAGACGCAAGGGACCGGCGATGACTGCAGACCTGGCGGGCCCGGGAGCCGCGATGGCGCCTCCGTGGTTGACCTCGGTGTTCGAGCGGGACGACGTCGCCGGCTTGTCCCTGCCTCCCTCGGTGACGTGCAGCTTCCACGGACGCACCACGTCCCCGGCGGTCGCGCGTGACTTCACCGCCAGGACGTTGCGCGGCTGGGGCGTCCCCGGTCTCGTGCCGGACGCGCAGATCGTGGTGTCGGAGCTGGTGACGAACGCGCTGCGGCACGCCCCCGGCGACCCGGCGGACACTCCGCCGATCCGGCTGAGGCTGGTGAAGCACCGCTTTCATATCGGCTGCGGCGTGAGCGACACCAGCGTCCGGGTGCCCGCGCTCTCGCCCTGGAGCGACCTGTCGGAGTCGGGGCGGGGGCTGCACCTGGTGGAAGCGCTGACCGCGGCGTGGGGGTGGATCCTCACCCGGGGCGGCGGAAAGGTGGTGTGGGCGCTGTTCGACGCCTCACCCGCCTCCTGAGCGCCTCTTCGGGCGGCCTGAGCGGCTTGGGCGGCCCCGGCGCGCATGCCACGGCCCGGGCCGCGAAGGGGCGGCCCGGGCCGTGTCCGGTCAGCCTTGCTCGGCCTCGCCGGTGATCTGCTCGGCGGCCTCTTCGGGCGACTGCTCCAGGTCCTGGTCGGCCTGGGCCTGCGCGGAGGCCTTGTCCAGCCGGACCCAGCTCGTGATGCTCTCGATCGCGAACAGCGCGAGCAGGTACACCGTGAGGACGGCCGCCACGGGGGTCAGCCATCCGGCGGCGGCGGCCAGCCCCAGGATCAGCAGGCGGACCTCCCAGCCGAGCCCGGCCAGGTACACCCAGGCGGGCGGCCAGATGCCCTGCCGGGTGCGGTAGACCGTGTCGTACGTGTGGTAGCCGATCACGTAGATGAGCACGAACAGCAGCCACTTGGGCGTGTCCTCGGCCAGCCCGAGCAGGATGATCGTCACGAACTCGGCTCCCCGCAGCAGCGGGGGAGTGAGCCAGTCGAAGCGGCCCAGGTGGTCGCGGCCCGTGGTGGGCAGGACCAGCACGAGCAGCACGGCGACCGGCGCGAGCAGGATCGGGCCGTCGGTGAGGACGCCGGAGACGGCCAGCGCGACGATCCCGAGCAGCGCCAGCACGGTCCCGGGCACGGGCGGCAGCAGCCGGCCCAGGCTGCCCTTCAGCGCGGTGGCGAGCGGGCCGTCGTCGCGGTAGGCGAGCAGGCGCGCGGTCTGGATGCGGCGGCGCTCCTCGTCGGGGTCCGGGAGCTGCGTGGTGGTGGCCTGCGGCTGAGTGATCATGCGAGCGACCTCAGGAGACGTCCGGTGAGGGTGTAGACGGCCGCGACGCTGCCCCAGACGATCAGCGTGAGGAACGTCACCCGGGGGTTGAAGAACGCGGCGGTGATCGCGATGGCGGCGAAGCGCTCACCGATGGGGAACACGATCATCTTGCGGGCCCAGTGGAGCGGGCGGAACTTGCCGGCCTTGGTCCACAGCTTCAGCAGCCCGCGCACGCCGGTGCTCCGGCTCGCCCTGCGCTCCTCCAGCGCCTCCCGCAGCGGACGGTCGTCGGCGACCCTCAGGTCCAGCGTGGGCAGCGGTACGGGCGGCTTGCGCCGGTTGGCCGCGCCGAACGAGAAGTCCAGCAGGTGCTTGGCCGACTGGAGGGCCAGCGCGACCAGCGCCAGCGTCCAGACGCTCTCGCCATCGCCGAACTGCCCCGACACCGTCGCGCCGACCGCGAGGCCGACGAAGACGGCGTACTCCTTGAACCGGTCGAAGGTGGCGTCCAGCCAGGCGCCGAGCACGCCGAACTTGCGCGCGTAGCGGGCGAGCTGGCCGTCCACGCAGTCGAAGACGAACGCGAAGTAGATGAGCAGCGCGCCGGCCACCGCACCCCAGCGGGTGCCGGTGGCGAACGCGCTCGCCGACAGCAACCCGAGGGCGATCGAGATCAGCGTCACCTGGTTGGGCGACAGCCCCCGCCGGGCCGCCCAGCGGGCGATGAAGCGCGAGTAGGTGCTGACGAAGAACGTGGTGAAGAAGCCGTCCGCGCCCTTCACGGCGTTGTTCAGCCGGGCCCGGTCCTCGTCGTAGCCCGGCATCTCGGCCAGCGCCTCGTCGGCCTCGGCCTGGGTGCGGATGCGGCGGAAGAACAGGTCGCGGCGGCCGCGCCGGCCCACCGACACGCCACGCCTGACGAGGCCGAGCACGAGAAGCTCGGTCACGTCGTCCTCGGGGCCGAACAGGTGGGCCATGTCCGCCAGCTCACGGGCGGCCTCGGCGAGGGTCGGCAGGTGCCGCTGGTGAAGGTGGAGCGGCCCGAGCAGCGCCGCGTTCGGCCGGGTCACCGCGTGATAGGCGGTGCCGACCGAGACGATCCGGCTGCGGCCGATGCGGGTGCGCTGGGGCAGCCCCTCGATGACCTTCTGGCCGATCTCGGGCTCCGCCTCCTCGATGGGCACGAGCTCGGGCGCGGGCTCGTTCTCGTCCAGCTCATCGCGCTGTTCGCGCACGACCAGCGCGATGGCCCCGCGCTTGGCCTTGGTGAGCTGGTAGATCAGCTCGTCGTGCACGATCGAGTCGGCCGGCAGGATCAGCAGGTTGTCCTCGAGGCCCTCGACCAAGTCGGCGAGCGCGCGCAGGTCGCCGGCGACGTCCGGGCTCTCCACCACCCGGCCGTACGGCCTGCGGTAGGCGGCGGCGTCCCCCGGGCGGGCGATCGTCGTCGGCTCGGGGTCCAGGGAGGCGGCCTGCGCGAGCAGCCTGTCGTACGCGGTGGGGGCCCCGGGCAGCGATTTAAGCGTGATGTCCGCGGGCAGGAGGGGCTG
>JADGHC010000724.1 GCA_019689655.1 Microbispora sp. | reverse complement strand
GTGCTCGGCGACGATGCGGGTGGTCAACTCGTGGGCCGGCGGCTGGCAGGGTGAGGTCACGGTGCGCGCGGGCAATGCGCCGATCAACGGCTGGACCGTACGGTGGACCTGGCCCGGCGGCCAGACCATCACCCAGCTGTGGGGAGGCGTGGCCTCCGGCTCCGGCTCGAACGTGACGGTGCGCAACGAGTCGTGGAACGGCTCGCTCGCGGCCAACGGGAGCACGACCTTCGGCTTCCTCGCCGGCGGCTCGGCCGCCACCCCGGCCCTCACCTGCACCAGCCCGTGACCATCGCGGCCACGGCCGGCGAAGCGGCAAGCTGACTGAGCGGCCGGCCGAGCCGTGATGCCCGGGGCCCGCGGTGACCGACCACACCGCGGGCCCTCGGCATCCCGGCGCGGGGAACGCCGGCCCGATGATCGCGCCGTCCGCCCGGAGCCCCCGGTGCCGTACGTCATCCGCGGCGAGGAGCGCCGCCTCGGTGTCGGCGGCCGAGAAGCATGACGATGCCGGCGAAGTAGCCCGGCGAGCAAAAGGCCAGGAGAAAACGGAAGCGGGTGCCGTCACCGCCGACGCGACATCCACCTGTCTAAACGCCCGAATCCGGTAACTCCCGCCAACCGGGGGCTCGGAAAATCACTCGCTCTCCCTTCACACGCTGCGGCAGCATTGCCACGGCGGGAGCCGACGTGCGGGGGAGGGCGGATGGCTGGACTCGAGTCGGCCGAAGACGCTCCGAAAAAGCCAAAAGTACGCAGATCGGCCGTCATGCTGGCACTGCGCTATTACTGCGGGGAGCTGAAGCGCCAGTGGCCGGTCGCGGTGCCCGCGATGACGTTGCCGGCGCTGGGAGACATCTGCATTTTCTACCTCGCGCCGTTGGCCGTCGCCGCGCTCGTGGGGCATTTGTCCGGCGGTGGGAAAGGCACCATCGACGCGCTGCTGCCGTACGTGCTCGCGTTCGGCGCGTCGCTGCTGACGGGCGAGGCGCTGTTTCGTGTGGGAACGCATTTCTTGAACCGCACCGACGCCCGGGGCGTCGAGCGGCTCGGCGTGGTGGGCATGGACGCGTTGCTGGCCAAGGACGCCGCGTTCTTCCACGACAACTTCGCCGGCTCGCTGACCAAGCGGATCATCGGGTTCTCCTCCAGGTTCGAGGAGTTCGCCGACACGCTCACGTTCTCGGTCATGGCCAAGGTGGTGCCCTTGGCCTTCGCCTCGGTGGTGCTGTGGCGGTATCACCCGCTGCTGGTCTTCGTCCTCGTGGGTCTCATCATCGTCACCGGCGTTCTCGTCGCCCCGCTCATCCGCCGTCGCCAGGCGTTGGTCGACGCGCGCGAGGCCGCCAAGGTGCTGGTATCGGGTCACGTCGCCGACGTGATGGCCAACATGGACACGGTCCGCGCCTTCGCCGCGGAGGACCGCGAGGCCGCCGAATACCGCGTGCGGCTCGCCGAGCAGCGCAAGCTGTCCCTCCGCTCCTGGGATTACGGCAACCTCCGGGTGGACACCGTCGTCGCTCCGATGTCGGCGCTCACCAGCACCGTGGGCCTGCTCCTGGCCGTGGCGCTTCGTGGTGGCCTCGGTGCGGAGGCCATCGTGGTGACGTTCACCTACTACACGAACGCGATCAGCATCATGTTCGAGTTCAACCAGATCTACCGGCGGGTGGAGAGCGTGCTCACCGAAGCGGCGCAGTTCACCGAGCTGCTCCTCGTGCCGCCGACCGTGGTGGATCCCCCCGATCCGCTGCCGCTGCGCCCGGCCGACGCGAGCATCCGCTTCGAGCGGGTGAGTTTCGCCTACGCCGACGGCCGGCCCCTGTTCGAGGATCTGGACCTGGACATTCCGAGCGGCGCCAAGATCGGGCTGGTCGGCCAGTCCGGCGGCGGCAAGACCACCCTCACCCGGCTGCTGCTGCGTCTGATGGACGTGAACGGCGGCAGGATCCTGATCGGCGGCCAGGACATCTCCCGGCTGCGTCAGGCCGACCTGCGCGGCCTCATCGCGTACGTCCCCCAGGAACCCGCCATGTTCCACCGGTCCATACGCGACAACATCGCGTTCGCCCGGCCGGGCGCCACCGACGCCGAGATCATGCGGGCGGCACGGGCGGCGCATGTCACGGAGTTCGTCGAGTCCCTGCCGGACGGGTTCGACACCCTGGTCGGCGAGCGCGGCGTCAAGCTCTCCGGCGGCCAGCGGCAACGCATCGCACTCGCGCGCGCCATCCTGCGTGACGCCCCCATCCTGCTGCTGGACGAGGCGACCAGCGCCCTGGACTCCGAAAGCGAGATCCTCATCCAGAAAGCCTTGTGGCAGCTGATGCAGGACCGCACCGCTCTCGTGGTCGCCCACCGCCTGAGCACCGTCGTACGCATGGACCGGCTTGTCGTGCTCAACCGGGGACGCATCGTGGAACAGGGCACCCATGCCGAACTGCTCCAGGCCGAAGGGCACTACGCCCGGCTTTGGCGCCATCAGTCGGGCGGCTTCCTCGTCGAACAGGACGCCCCGGACGCGCTCCATCGCTGACGCCGTACGGCGGAGCGGCCGGACGGGTCACGGGAGCGGCATGGTGGTCGACTCCCGGACCACGAGCCGGCAGGGGTGGGCGTGCCGGCCGGGGG
>JADGHC010000723.1 GCA_019689655.1 Microbispora sp. | reverse complement strand
TCGGGGGCGGGACGGCAACCGGGCCTGCGTACGGTCACGGGGCATGATGAGACCTCTGCTCGCGACGCTGGTCCTCGCGACCGCGACGACGGCGGCGGCCGCGCCGGCCCCCGGCTCCGGCGACCTGGCCATCCGCTCGGTCGAGGTGCACCCGTCGGATCCGGTGGTCGGCCCGACCGGGTCGGTGCGGCTGGTCGTCGACGTGGTGGCGCGCGGTGCGGACCGCGTCTCCGTCGTCCTGGAACCCGGCCGCGCTCCCTCCGACGACGAGCCCGGCGAGGAGCCCGAGCCCGGCGCGACCGTCCCGCCGCCGTCCGGTGAGGCGACGCCGGTGCCGTCCATCACCCCCGATCCGGGTTTCCCGGCGTCCCCGGCGCCCGTGCCGGTGCCCGCGGCCGTGCCCATGCCGCTGCCGGGCCTGGACGAGCTGGCGTCCGAGGCGGTGCCCGCAGTGGTGGGCGCGTCGCAGCTGCGCCGCGGGCCGGCCCGGCGCACCTCGCCGGGGGAGTGGGAGACCTGGCGGTTCCTCCCGGACAAGCGGCTGTCGCGGTGGTATCCGCATGGGCCGTGGACGGTCACCGCGACCGCGGTGAACGCGCGGGGCGATCGGGTGGTCGCCCATGCGGGCTTCAACCTGCGCCGGGCGACCGAGATCGAGGGGCTCAAGGTGGCGCGCGACGGGGACGGGGTGCGTGTCACCGGGACGCTGCTGCGGGTGGCCCCGGGCGGGAAGGTCGACTACCGGCCCTTCGCCGGGCAGACCGTCAAAGTCCGCTTCCGTCCCGCCGGGTCGTCGGACTGGAAGACCGTGGGGGAGGCGGTCACCCGGAAGGACGGCTGGTTCAGCGCCCGGGTCCGGGCGCAAGGCGCGGGCACATGGCGTGCCGAATATTCCGGTACGTCCAAATATGCCGCCGACGTCAGCGCACAACGAGGAACCTAAACTGCTATTAATCCCCCATAGATATATAAATCAGACATAGGGGATGTTATCGAGTTGTGATCTGATTTACGAGGGGATGTCGCAACTTTTCTCTTCCTTATAGCGTCTCTGACGTAGGCACGCCCCAAATCGGGGCGTGATCCTGAACGGGGAGAGGATTCACTCTCATGGAGAAACGAGTCGCTACCGCCCTGGTGGCGGTCGCCATGGGCGCCACGGCGCTCGCGACGACGCCCGCGTACGCGGACGCCGTCGCGCCCTCGCCGACGCCTCAGCCGGACTCCACTCCTGCGGCCAGCGCCCACAAGGAGTACACGCCGAACCCGAGCATCCTGTCGGTCGACGTGGACCCGAACCTGGTCGTGCTGCGCAAGGGCCGGTCGGTCCAGGTCACCGCCCGGGTCACGACCCGGGACGTCAGGAGCGTCGACATCGACCTGTGGGGTCCGGGCCGCGGCGGCCACGGCGGCGACCACGGCGGCGACCACTGGTTCGGCAAGGGGAACGGCCCGTACGGCGGTCCCCACGGCGGCCCGAAGTTCGACCACGCGTCGCGGTCGTGGCGCTTCGACTGGAGCGACCGCACCGGCGTCTACACGGTGCACGTCGAGGCGATCGGCTTCGACGGCAAGAGGTACGCCGAGAATCGCGCGTTCACGGTGAAGCGCGAGGAGTGGCACGCGCCGCGCCCGTCGGGCCCGAAGGCGACCCGCATCGCGGGCTTCGACGCCACGCCGGAGCCGGTGCGCAAGGGCCGCAAGCTGACCCTCAAGGGCACGCTGCAGGTCGCCCGGTGCTGGGGTGACTGGTGGTACTCCGGCTGGAACGACTTCTCCGGCCACCGCGGCGGCGGCCACTGCGTCGACGGCCGCACCTACTGGCACGACTGGTACCGGCTGGGCTGGCAGGACCTGAAGGTCTACTTCCTGCCCTCCGGCTCCCACAGGTGGCAGTACGTCGGCTCGGTCAAGACCGACCGCGACGGCGACTTCGCCACCAAGGTCCGGGCCTGGCGCTCCGGCACCTGGGCGGTGCGCTTCGACGGCACCTACCGTCTCAAGGGTTCCCAGGCGACCGACTACGTGAAGGTCTGGCGCCACTGAGGCAACCCAACCGCGACGCCCGGCTCCCCCGTGGGGCCGGGCGTCCGGCTTTTCCGGCGCGGTTCCCGATCCACGATGACGGCCGGGGCCGCACGCCCGCCGTAGCGAACGCGGCGCCGCGGTCACCGGAGAGCACTCCCTCGCTCCGAGTGCAGGGGGTCTGGTGTGACCGCCGAGGGCACGCACCTCATCCGGGAAGCCGCCACCGGCCTGCCGTTCCGGCACCATGCCGGAACCATCGCGGAAGCGCGGCTCAGGCGAGCGACCGCACCGCCGCGCCGAACACGGCGGGCAGGCGCCGCGCGGCGGGCACGATCATCCGGGCCGCGGAGGGATGCCGCCGCGCCCGCACGAGCGCGGCGGTCAGCAGCCGGGAACGCCATGACAGACGCCGCCAGGCGGCCTCGTACTCCTCCGGGCGGCCCGCCCGCAGGCAGCCGACCAGCGCGCGGGCCGACAGCAGCGCCAGCGAGATCCCCTCGCCGGTGAGCGCGTCCACATAACCGGCCGCGTCGCCGACGAGCAGCACCCGCCCGGCCACCCGCCGCCGCACCCGCTGGCGCAGCGGCCCGGCTCCGCGTACGGGGGTGACGGGC
>JADGHC010000722.1 GCA_019689655.1 Microbispora sp. | reverse complement strand
ACCTTGGCTATGTACGGGCAGCTGGGTCGCTGGCCGTAACCACCCTCACCGACCGTAACCGGCCCCCTGACGGCCGCTGACGCCCGAAGGAAGCCGCCCGCTTGCGCCCTGGAGACATAGCCCTCGCCGCTTCGTCCGCGTTCGTCGGCCGTGGCATCCAGTACGTGACCCGGTCCCGCTACAACCACGTCCGCCTCGTCGTCGACACCGACGGCGGCGTGATCGAAGCGAACCCGGACGGAGCCGACCGAGGCCACGTCCACTCGGGCGACGTCGTCGTGAGCCCTCCGCTCACCGACGAACAGCGCGCCCGCATCCCGGCGCTCGCCGAAGCCCTGCTCGGCACGCCCTACGGATTCCTCGACGTCGCCGCCCTGGGGTTGGCAAGCCTCGGCTTCGACGTCCCGTCGGTCCGCCGCCGGATCATCCGGCCCGACCGGCTGTTTTGCTCCCAGCTCGCCGACTTGGTCTTGACCCAAGCCGGCTACCAACCCTTCGCCGACGGCCGCACGCCGCAAGCCGTGTCGCCCGGCGATTTCGCCGACCTCGCCTTCCGCGAAGGCTGGCCGGTCATCCAACACCCCTAGGCGCTCCCAGGCGGACGCCGACCCGCACGCCAAGAGGCGAGAGGAGGACACGCATGGCTCGCGGCACGATGCACGCACCCAAGGAAAACCGGCGACGTCGCAACGCCCCGACCCACAGCGACAAGATCCACCTCTCCCGTGACGACGTCATACGCGGCCCCGAGCTGGTCGAACTGACCGGCCGTGACGACTGGCCCGAAGGCGTCGTCCGCTGGTTCGCGGTGTGGCGTCGCTCCGCGCAGGCCCAGGCGTTCGAGGAAACCGACTGGCTGCGTCTGGCCATGCTCGCCCCGATCGTCGAGGCGTACCAGCGCCGCCCGTCGGCCGCCGCCCTGTCCGAGATCCGCATGAACGAGGAACGCCTCGGCGCGACCGTCACGGACCGGATGCGCGCCCGTATGACGATCGAAGACGACGAGGACGGACAGGACGCCCCGGTCGTAAAGCTCGTCGACGCACGCGCCGATATCGCCAAGCGCTTGCGGGCGGCCGAGTGACCGCCTACCGCGCCGAGGTCACGCTGCCGGATTTCCCGCTTGACGGGAGGATCAAGACCCTCGGTTTCGGCATCGTCGCTTGGATCGAGGACATGCTTCGGCAGCCCGACGGCGACGAAGCGGGCGGCCCCTTCCGGCTGACCCGCGAGCAGCTGAACTTCGTCCTTTGGTTCTACGCCGTCGACGAGCGCGGACGGTTCCGCTACCGCCGTGCGGTGCTGCGCCGCTCGAAGGGCTGGGGCAAGTCCCCGTTCCTCGGCGGCTTGTGTCTCGCGGAGCTGTGCGGACCGGTCCGCTTCGGCGGCTGGGACGCGCACGGCGAGCCCGTCGGCATCCCGCACCCGATGCCCTGGGTGAACTTGGCCGGTGTCAGCGAGACACAGACCCAGAACACGATGACCGTCGTCCTCGCGATGCTGGAGAACGCCCCAGCCGTCGACGAGTACGGCCTGGACGTCGGTCTGACCCGCGTGTTCACCCCGGGCGGCGGCCGGCTGCTGCCCATCACGGCGTCATCGTCCACCCAGGAAGGCGCGCGCCCGTCGTTCGCCGTCATGGACGAGACCCACCACTGGACAGAGTCGAACGGCGGCTGGAAGCTCGCCCGGGTCATCCGGCGTAATCTCGCCAAGTCCCGTGACGGCTCCGCACGTTCGATCGAGACGACCAACGCTCACGAGCCCGGACAGGAGTCCGTCGCCGAGTCGTCGTACCAGGACTTCCTGGCGATCCAGGAAGGACGGGCTAAGGCCGCGGGCCTGTTGTATGACTCCCGGTCCGCGCCGCTTCAGATCGACCTCGCCGACGAAGACGAACTCCTTCGCGGCCTGGCGCTCGCGTACGGCGACGCGACTTGGGTCGACCTCGAACGCATCCGTGAGGAGGTCTACGACCCGTCGACGCCCCCGGAGGAAGCCCGCCGGTTCTACCTGAACCAGATCGTCGCGGCTGCGGACTCCTGGGTGTCGCCCGCCGAATGGGGCGCGAACGAGAACCCGGACCTCGCACCGCTCGCGGACAAGGAAACGATAACGCTCGGCTTCGACGGCGGCCGTACCGACGACTCGTCGGCGCTGGTCGCGTGCCGCGTATCCGACGGCGCGCCGTTCCTGCTCGGGCTGTGGGAGAAGCCGAACGGCCCTGCCGGTGTTGGCTGGGAAGTCGACCAGTCCCAGGTCCGCGACATGGTCGACCACGCATTCGCCCGGTACGACGTCGTCGCGTTCTTCTCCGACGTCGCGTACTGGGAAACGGACGTCGACGCCTGGCGCGACGAGTACGGCGAACGGCTGCTGGTGAAAGCCACGACACGGCACGCGGTCGCGTGGGACATGCGTTCGCACCAGGCCGACACGGTCCGCGCGGTCGAAGCCCTGAACCGGGCGATTGTCGACCACGAGTGCCCGCACAACGGCGACGCCCGCCTGACACGGCACGTGCTCAACGCCCGGCGTCGTCCGAACCGCTGGGGCGTGTCTTTCGGCAAGGAGACCCGCGAGTCCCCGAAGAAGGTCGACGCCTTGGCGGCGTTCATCCTCGCCCGAATGGCCCGCTCCCGCGTGC